>CABUTS010000009.1 GCA_902494515.1 uncultured Muribaculaceae bacterium
AGCCAGAATTCCATGCGAGGTGTGGTTCCGCCAAAGTCGGCATACCTCATCAGGAAGGCCCTCACGAAGTAACGTTGGAAGAAACCTTCTGTCGTCCCACCTTGCATTTTTACCGTCGATACAGAGTACTGAGGTCCGGAGGGTCTGGCCATCCACGGCTGGCCTTGTGCCGGCACCGTAGCGACTCCGGGGGCAGGCGGAACCTGATACGGAGCCTGTGGCTGGTACTGTGGAGCTTGCGGCGGGAACTGCTGAGGCTGGTACTGTGGAGCCTGATGCATTGGCTGAGTGGCCTGTGACATCGGCTGGGTGTGATACCCGGGTGTCTGAGGCATAGGCTGGGTTGTCTGGGATTTGAGCTTATGCTGGGGTGCCTTGGGCTTGGGGGCTTTTGCCTTAGGCTGTTTTGTTTCGACCCAATTGCCGCAAAAACTGCACATTTTGGCCGATTCCAGGATTGTTTCCCCGCAGAAGGGACATTTTTTTGTTGCCATAGTTATGGTTTGTTGATTTTTGCGTAATTCAGAATCTCCGGACGATATTCGAAATGCATCGTATCGAAGTGATACCATGCCCCGCCCCAGATGAATCCATGCTTCCGGAAGATCTCCACGAGCTGTTGCGGTATCTTGTTGGCATATTGTATTTTTGAAGTCTCGGTGGCATTTTTGTTTTTCCAAAGCCAATAATCGGAATATTCCACGGCGATGTCGAAGGCAATGCCGTAGCTGTGGGCGCTCTGCCGTTTTGCGCCGCGTACGGTCCGCCAGTAGAAAGTGCCGGAACTTTTCAGGTATTTTGTCAGCTCGGGATACCGGGCCAGCTCGGCAGCCACCATACGCAGGCTGTCGGCGGCGCCGTTTACGCTGGTGAAGAGTACATTCTGACCGAACCAGTCAACATTAACCAGTTTTTTTCGCACATTGCCGGAGCTGTCGCCATACATCTTCTTGAACAGCGCCTCGGAACGCGAACGGCCTGCATCGGCCAGATATTCAGGCGGATTCTTGACCTCATAGGTCATTGAAAACATATCCTCTATGTCGCTGTCGTCGAGCATGGTGGCAAAATCCTTCTCCCGGCCGTCGTCGTATTGCATCCGCGAGCCGTCGGTGAAGATAATCTCATTGTTCTCAAAACCGGAAATCATGTCGGGATATGCATCGACGAGCGCCTGCGCACCCGCCGGAATGGCTTTAGCCGGCGGTGTATCGGCCAATGCGGCGGTGTCAGCTATTGCAGCCGAATCGGTGTGCTCGATCGCTGTATCAACGGACCCGACATTCCGGTCTGTCTTCATGCATCCTCCCATGACCATTGCTATCGCCAGGGCCGCTGCAGGAATGATACCTGATAAATTACGTAATGACATCAGTTCGTCTCAGTTTATGTTTGATTGATTTATTTGATGAATTTACATATCATCCAACGTGAAAAGTTTCGTTTCAATTTCATATTGGGAAAGTGCGGCAACCCTGATGCGGTCGACTTTTTCCATAAATACTTTGTGGTCGAAGTCGCGCCGCTGACGTTTGATTTCCGCAACAAGGGCAGTTTTGCCGTCGGCCTTAATGCCGACAATGTCGATTTCGTTGGTCTCCTTCCCTTTTTTGCGTTCCCACCAGGAGCCGATGTCGAGGTAGTTCTGACTCTCCATCATCTTCAGCCGGAACCATTTCTCCAGCGTCAGGCCGGAGAATATCGGGTAATCCCCCCTGACAATGCTGCTCAGGAGACCGAAATTGTTCATCTCCACCAGCGTCTGGTTCCGGTCGAAATATCTGAACCAGAATTTCAGGAAATTATCGGTGATTTCATATTGCACGTTTTGCGAACGGGGCTTCGACATGATCGGCCGTACCCGCTTGATTAGCGAATAATCCTCGATCAGGCGCTTAAGGTGACCGGCTACAGTGACTCCGCCCAGCTCTGCCTCTATGGCGCCTTGCGAGTTGATACCGGAGGCAATGCAATTCAGCACCGAGAAATACATTCCGTAATCCTTACCGAATTCCTCAATCAGCAGATTGCGGCCTTCATCTACAAACGGCGAATTTTCACGGACGATATAGTTGAGCATCCCCTCCACCGAAAGATCTGTTTCCTCACAAAGTAGTTCGATGTACTTCGGGACGCCCCCCGTCACGCAATAGAACGCAAGCAGGTCATCGTTGACGTAGTTTGGCCGGAAGTCGCGCATGATTTCCTTCATGGTCTCCGTTCCGAAACCCGAAAGGCGAATCATGGCGTCGGCCCTGCCGAATAGTGGCTCGTGGTAGCTCTCGAAAATCTTGTGCATCATAGAGTAAACTGACCCCATCAGCAGCAGATTCACGTTGGTTTTATTGCGATATTGATCCCAGATATTCTGCATGTCGCTGAAAACCGACGGATTGATATTGAAAAATTCCTGGAATTCATCAATGATGAGGTTGAACTTCAGTCTCTTGGCAGCTTCCATTAGGAGAATAAACAGGCTCCGGAAAGAGTTGATTCCTTCTGGTATATATATATTCAACTGCGTAGAAATCAGGGTCTTGAACTCCGCACACAGCGCCGCTTCGTTTTTACGGCTCACAAACAGATAAACCGTAGGCGCTGTCCCCTCGGTGGCACGCAGGGCAAGCGATGTCTTTCCGATGCGGCGACGCCCGGTAATCACAGTCATTCGCGACCGCGACTCAAAAGCCCTGCTCTGAATCCGCCGCAGCTCTTCGATTTCCTTTTCCCTATCGTAGAACTTCATATCGTCAAATGCAGCTTTGTCACCGTGGTAATTATTACGATGGTAATTATTACCGCAGTGACAAAGTTACGAACTTTTCCCTGAATCTCCAAATTTTTGAATTCCCAAATTTGGCTAAGAAACGCTTATCCCCCTAATTATATTAAAATAACTTAACCATAGCGACCGAATTCTAATTTTAAGCGTAAATTTAGACATGCGTTAACCGTTATCCTTGCAGCTTTCCGTCCCGGCAAATATATTGTAGGAATCTATCAGCCGCTGAAGAAATAAGAGGTTGTTTAATAATGATTGTTAATAGAAGTCAGTTTGCTTAGTGTCATCATTAAAGTCGGAGCCTGAGGTGGTGAGGCTCAGGTCCCGACTTTAGATTTGGGTTACTTGTTTGGATTACTTGGCGTAGCCGATGGGGTTGTTCATCACGGGGAGCTGGCGGGCAGTCAGGCCGAGGAGCCTGGAGATGGCGGCGGCATCGAGGGTGGCACGCGGCACGGTGGCGAGGCCGAGCGCGGCGCAGGCAAGATTGAGGTTTTCACAGGCGATGCCGACATCAATCATGGCCATCATTTCGGCGCGGTCATCGGCAGGAAGTCCCTCCATGTTGGCGACGAAAACAACGCTGTAGGGCGCGTCCATCACGAATTCCTGACTGAATTCGGGCGTGCCGGCAATCATGTTGCGATGGTCACCTTCCGCTACCTGCTTCAGCGCGTGGGTTGACGGCTCGTATTTCCATACGCCCTCCTTGCTGAAGAGATAAGCGTCAACCTCCTGCCAGTTCAGGGCTGTGGGGTTGGAGCGGTTGGCGAGCTTATCGCCCATGCCAGGCTTGGCATCCGGGCGGTTCACGCCGAGGGTCATCCAGAGCGCCTGACCGAGCTTTTCGATTTCCACGTCTCGCGCCGAGTCGAAGTCGCGCGAACTGTGACGGTTGGCAACTACCTCATTTACAGGCATACCGCCGGCGAATTCCGGGGACGGCAGCTTGATATCCTTAGCTTCCATATTCATTGTTGAGATTAGAGATATTGTTGTACCGAGAACAAATATCTGCCGAATTAAGTTTTGAAGACACATGATGATAATTCGTTAAGAAAGATTTTATGGCCGGGGGGCCCGCGGTTTCCGCGCGGCATCGGCCTCTACAAAGTTACAAAAAAATCCGGTGAATGTCGCAATTTCAAAAAAGAAAATTGCCTTTGTCGTACAGATGCGCCGAAGTCTCATGTTAACGTACGGACGTGCCTTTGGCACGTGAACTTTGCAAACCGCAATACATTAAAAATCATGGAGTTAAATATTTGTTTGGTAAGGTTTGGTAAGGTTCTGCATTGGAAAATCACTATGCACGACCGCTTTAAATAAGGGTAATAAAGCTTTGCGTTTTGTTGGGAAAGATTTGGAAATGTCGGGGGAATGTGGTATCTTTGTGGTAAGATATTGGTAGAATTATGCGAAAAAGCGGTATTAGTGATGAAATATTAGCAGTATTGGATAGCTTCGTTCTGGACAATGAGGAGGATATCGCCCGGGAGGTAGCTGAGAATTTTCGCCGCCGCCGCGTGGAGAAGAATATCACCCGGCAGCAGGTGGCGGAGCAGTCGGGGGTGCCGCTGTCGACCGTCGCGCGATTCGAGCAGAAGGGTCTGATCAGTTTTGACTCTCTGATCCGGTTGGCCATGGCCTTGGGTTACACCCCCGACATCCGCCGGCTGTTCGGCGAACCCCACTACACCACCATGGCGGAACTCGACCTCATCCGCCGCAAGCAGTCCGCCAAACGCGCCTATCGTTCAAAATCCTCCCCCAACCCCGAATCCTGATGATCAAGCACACTGAAAAACTGCAAGTTACATTTCGCGGACGTTCCGTAGGCACCGGCATCCGCATGAGCCTGTCGCGCTGCCGCGACCTCATCGACGAAGTCACTGCCGCCTGCTCCACCATTCAGCTACCCTAAGTGACCAAGTAAAATCGCCGCAGGGAGTCGAGGAGTGACTGCCTGCGGCGAGATTTATCTCCACCTTCACGCCATCGAACGACGCGAGGATGGTGCGCCCGGATGTGGCGCCAAGGTCTGAAGAAATCATGGCGACCGTTGAAAAGTTTTTGGGCTTTTCCGCCGGTTATTTCAAAAAAGTGACGTAACTTTGCATACTGTTATGAAATACGGTTTTGACAACGGAAAATATCTCAGAATTCAGTCTGAGCATATCCAGGAGAGGATTGCCAAGTTCGGCAACAAACTATATCTGGAGATGGGCGGCAAGCTCTTCGACGACCATCATGCCTCGCGCGTGTTGCCCGGCTTCCAGCCAGACAGTAAGCTGAGGATGCTATCGCAGCTGGCCGACAAGGCCGAGATCGTGATTGTCATCAGCTCGTTCGACATCGAAAAAAACAAGGTACGCGCCGACCTCGGCATCACCTACGACGAGGACGTGCTGCGTCTGCGTCAGGCGTTCATCGACCGCGGATTTATGGTCAACTCGGTGGTGGTCACCCACTATAATGGCCAGAAATCGGCCGACGCTTTCCGCGCCAAGCTCGAACGGCTCGGAATCCGCACCTATGTCCACTATCTCATCGAGGGATATCCCGCCAACGTCGACCTCATCGCCTCCGACGAGGGGTTCGGCAAGAACGACTACGTCGAGACGACCCGCCCGCTGGTAATCGTCACCGCCCCCGGTCCGGGCAGTGGCAAGATGGCTGTCTGCCTCAGTCAGCTCTACAACGAAAATCGCCGCGGCATCCAGGCCGGTTACGCCAAGTTCGAGACCTTCCCGGTGTGGAACCTCCCCCTGAAACACCCCGTCAACATCGCCTACGAAGCCGCCACCGCCGACCTCAACGACGTGAACATGATTGACCCGTTCCATCTCGAGGCTTACGGCAAAACCGCAGTGAACTATAATCGCGACATAGAGATTTACCCGGTGCTGAACGCTCTGTTCGAGGGCATTTACGGCAGCAACCCCTACAAGTCGCCGACCGACATGGGTGTAAACATGGTGGGCTTCTGCATCAGCGACGACGAAATATGCTGCAACGCCTCGAAAAACGAGATTATCCGCCGTTACTTCGCCGCCCTGAACCGCTTCGCCCTCGGCGACGGCTGCGAGGCTGAGGTCAACAAGATAGCGCTGCTGTTCAAGCAGGCCAAAATCGATGTATCGTTCCGCCCCGTGGTTCAGGCCGCCCGCGACCGCGCCGAGCTGACCGGTGTCCCCTGCAGCGCCATACAGTTTGCCGACGGCACCATCATCACCTCGCAGACCAGCGAACTGCTTGGCACCAGTGCCGCGCTGATTCTCAACGCCGTAAAGCACCTGGCCGGCATCGACCACAGCGTCAAGCTCATCCCCCAGGAGTTCATCGAACCCATCCAGAAGACCAAGACCTCATATCTCGGCGCCCGTAACCCCCGACTGCACACCGACGAAGTGCTCGTGGCGCTATCCGTACTTTCGCCCCACAGCGAGAACGCGCGCCTCGCCCTCGAAAGCCTCCCGAAACTCCGCGGATGCCAGATACACACCACCGTGATGCTCGGCGAAGTGGACCGCAAAATCTACAGCCGCCTCGGCGTAGGCGTCACCTGCGACCCCACCCACAAAGTCCGCCACAGCTAACCCCGCCATGGCGTTATGATAGGCAACGACGAACTCAGGCGCATATACGGGAAACCGGCTAACCGGCGGCTGAAGTGGATTGCGCTCGGAATCGGCTGCGGAGCTATTGCGTTGTTGCTCAGTACGATATTCTGCGGAGGCGGAATTCCATGGCCGACGATGTGTATTCTGCGGGGTTGCGCCGGACTGTTGTCCTTAATGTTCGTGGTTGTTGTGGCAATTCTCGTTTACCGCGTTAACCGCGAATACATACTGTGGCGACCTGAACATGACAATGTTTCTGAAAAACAATCTTGAAAATATATAGAGATGAAAAGAATTGCAAGTCTGTTGATGATGGTTATAGCCGTGGTTTCGGCGCTGAACATGAACGCTCAGTCGCGGGTCGTAAGCTTCGGTTCGCCCGATATGAAAGTGTTCCTGCCGCCGGCATCGATTGCCAACGGCAAGGCAGTTCTTTGTTGCCCCGGCGGAGGCTACAGCGTTCTCGCCTCCGACCATGAGGGCTACGACTGGGCGCCGTACTTCAACAACCTCGGTTTTGCCTATGCTGTGGTCAGATACCGCATGCCCAACGGCGATAAAACCATCCCGATGAACGATGTTGCTCAGTGTTTCAAAATTCTCCGCGACAGCGCCGCTGTCTGGCATTTCAGTCCCGAGCAAATCGGCATCATGGGCTCCTCGGCCGGCGGCCACCTCGCCTCGACCATCGCCACTCACCCCTCGACCGGCTGCAATCCCGCATTCCAGATTCTCTTCTACCCCGTAATTTCGCTCGCCGCCGACATCACTCATCATGGCACTCGCCATGGCTTCCTCGGCGATAACCCCTCGGAAGAGGAGGTTGCCGCATGGTCGTCGGACAACAATGTTTCGTCCGCCACTCCTCCCGCTTTTCTGGTGCTCTGCAGCGACGATACGGTCGTGCCTCCGGCCAACAGTATTCTTTATTACAACGCTCTGGTGGCCAACCACATTCCCGCTTCGATGTTCATTTATCCCACCGGAAACCATGGCTGGGGCTACCACACAACCTTCAGCTATCACACCCAGATGCTCTCCGAGCTCACCACCTGGCTCCGCAACCTCTCCGAATAAATTGCAGAATCCTTGCCGCCGGTGTCAGCCGTGACCGCAAAAAGCACTGCGCTCTTGGTTCCCGGCATCACGTAATCAGTCAATTATTTCCCAGTGACCGTCTTTCGTTTTACCGACACGTTTTATCTTGCCTGATTCTCTGAGGACAGCGATAAGGCGATTTACTTTTCTTTGTGAAAATCCGGTGATCGCAGCCAGTTTGGGCTGGGTAATATATGCATTTTCTCTGATGGCATCAATGATGGCTTTTTCCTCGCCATTATTCTCGCCATTCTCGCCATTCTCGCCATTATTTTCGCCAAAGTGGCGAGAATTAATTTGTATGAGTGGATATTCTACTGTTGAGACAAGCAGGTCACTATGTTCAACAATAAAATCATAGTATCCGTCCGAAATAGGCCGACCAGATTTAATGCAAATCAAGTCGGCCTATTTCGGACGGATACGCTAAGGGAGTTGGGAGAGGGGACGTTGGGGATTAGCGGACGGCGAAGCGGGCGGTGAGGGGGAGGTCGACGGAGGAGGTGCCGACCATCACGGTGAAGTAGCCCGGTTCAACCACGAAGTGGTGGTCCTGGTTCCAGAGGCCGAGGTCCTGGGGGGTGAGGGTGAAGCGGACTTCGTTCTCCTCGCCGGGCTGCAGGTGGATGCGCTCGAAGCCGCGCAGGACTTTTACGTAGGTGGTGACGGAGCTTTGCTCGTCGCGGAGATATAGCTGCACGACTTCGTCGCCGGCAACGGAACCGGTGTTACGGACTTTGCAGCTGACGTCGATGTTGCTCTGCGGACCGATGACCGGCGAGGAGAGTTTCAGGTCGGAATAGCCGAAGGTGGTGTAGCTCAGGCCGTAGCCGAAGGGATACAGGGCGTGAGCCACGCGCACGAATCCGCCGGTGTCGGAGCCGGGCTTGAAGGGGAAGGCGAAGGGTATCTGGCCGACCGACTTCGGGAAGGTGACGGCGAGTTTGCCGCCGGGATTGTAGTCGCCGAACAGCACTTTTGCCACGGCATCACCCATGAATTCTCCCGGGAACCAGGCGTGGATAATCGCCGGTACCTTTTTCTCGGCCCAGTTTATGGATGCTGCACGACCGTCTACCATGACCAGTACCACCGGTTTGCCGGTGGCACAGACGGCCTGCAGCAACTGCTCCTGACGGCCGCAAAGGTCGAGGCTGGTGCGGGAATACTCCTCGCGTACGGTCTTCTCATTGCCGCCCAACACCATGATCACGACGTCGGAGTTCCGGGCGAGCGCGACTGCTTCGTCCTGCATCCGCTGCTCGGCGGAGTCCAGGGGAACATCGTAAAGCTCACTTTCGGGGAAATATTTGTCGATGATGTCGGCACCCTTGGCGTAGCTCACCTCGGCATCGGGGAGAAACTCCTTGATACCACGATAAACACTTTTGATCGGGGCGTTGGCCGGGCCGTAGCGGCAAATCAGGTTCTTGGTTTCGTCGGCGTTCGGACCGATGACAGCCACGCGCTTTATATCTTTCGAGAAGGGGAGCAGCTTCCCCTGATTCTTGAGCAAAACAATGGACTCCAGGGCGGCGCGCAGCGAAACCTCCTGATGTTCAGGACTGTGTACGACCTTTGCAACGGTCTTGAGGTCCCCCTTGTAGGGATTGTCGAACAGTCCCAGTTCAAACTTCACCCGCAGCACATCCCGCACGCGGCTGTCGATGGTCTTCTCGGACACCAGCCCCCGGCTGATGGCCTCGCGCAGGGGGGTGACAAAGTTCTCGGGGAGGGAGAAGTTGGTGCGCACATTCAGTCCGGCGTTGATGACCATGGCGGCACCCTCCACGGCATCCTCGGCGATGTGGTGTTTGCTGTACATGAATTCCACGGCTTCGCTGTCCGAAACAACATAGCCGCGGAAGCCCCACTCCTGGCGCAGAATCTCGGTCAGGAAGTGGTAGCTGCCGGTGATGGGCACGCCGTCGTAGTCGTTGTAGGAGCTCATGACACCCTTCGCGCCGGCCTCGCAGAACGCCTTGCGGAAAGGCTCGAGATAGAGCGTGCGCATCTCGCGCGGCGCCACATGCGGGTCGGTGCGGGTCTGCCCGTCGCGCCCGCCCACGGGCACGCTGTAGACTGCGAAATGCTTCGGAGTCGAAACCAGTCCATGCTCCTGCAGGCCCATAATCATCTGCTTGCCGAGCTCACCGACAAGATAGGGGTCTTCGCCGTAGCTCTCCACCACGCGCCCCCAGCGGGGATCCTGCGCGATGTCGAGAATCGGCGAGTATATGTTGGTGTACCCCAGGGCGTTGGCCTCCTCGGCGGTGACGCGGGCGATTTCGCGGATCAGCTCCTTGTCCCAGGTGGCGCCCTGACCGCATTGCGCCGGGAACATCGTGGCGCGGTCGTGGTTCAGGCCGCGGATACCCTCGTTGGTGAAGTCCACGGGGATTCCGAGGCGGGTTTCCTCCACGAACCAGCGCTGTATGGCTTGACGGTTCTCAATGCTGCGGGCATAGGGGAAGGAGAGCGACGAGCCGAATTTCCCCAGGCCGTTGGCCTGCTCGTCGATGTTGGCCACACCGTCTTTCCACACTTCGTTTTTCCACTGCGGAGTCGGCAGGGAGTCTTTCAGCACGCGTCCGGAACCGTAGAGAGTGACGAGCTGACAGATTTTCTCGTCCATGGTCATCTGGCCGAGCAAGTCGTCGATGCGGGCGTCGACGGATGCCTCGGGATTTTCGTAGACATCCATCACGCCGTTCTTATTGAAGTCGATCCAGCCTTTTTTGTAGATGTCGCCGGGCTTGGCGGATTTGGCGGCGACTGCGAGGCAGCCGCCGAGCAGAAGTGCGCAAAGTATGGTTTTCGGATTCATTGATGCTTAGCAATTTTCAGGTTATAAAGTATAGCGGGTGCGGACGGTGGCGGAGGAGGAGGGAATGCGGATAATAAGAGGATAACAGGGTTGCGCGGCGGCATCGACGGCGGCGCTGCCGACCGAGATGGTGGGATTGGTCGGGATACCGGAGGCGGTGCCGAGATAAAGCTTGGTCCCCTTGGGGAGATCGGCGAGCTGAATCTCGACCTTGGCCGACGGGGTGGAAGCCGTGAACTTGCGGGATTTCAGCTCCAGGCTCCGGACATCCTGAATCGCGGAATATGCGGGGGATTGCTGCTGCTTTTCATCGAGAGCATAGGGGAGGGCGGGAGCGCCGAGCGTGTCGGGCATCCATTTGCCGGCGATTTCAGGCTTTTCGCTGAACAGCAGCACATACTCGTAGACATGCTCCGAGTCGGAACTGCAGGAGAGGGTATCGGTCACGACATTTCCGCGGATACGCATCGCGCGGCGCATCGTCACGCCGGGATATGCCTTGTCGGTCATTGCCGCGGCGTAGCCGCCCCGCGAGTCGCTTTCAAAGGCGAGCAGCTGACCCTTGCAGGCCTTCTGGTCGAGCCCGTCGACATTCATGGTGCTGTGGGAGAGCGAACGTTTGTACCAGCCGAGGTATTCCGGGGCGCCGTAGCCCGAGGTGCCGAAGTCCGGGAAAAGCTCCGTCTTGCCGTTGTGGAGGGTGAACGAGAGCTTGTCGGGATGCTCATGCCCTCCGGCGTTGCTGTTGTTGAACTTGAACACGAGGGTCTTGTCGCCGGAACGTAGGCAGGCGAAGCCGCTCTTGTCGTAGCAAACGCTCGGCTGGATGTAACCGGCATCGGCCGGACGGATATCCTCGCCGGAGAGGAGCGCCTGTCGGTCGGAGCGCTTGCGGCGGGAGTAAAACTGCGCCAGAGCCTTGGAGAAACGACGTCCCGGGAAACGGACATTCGCAATCTCGTAGAAGGAGGCGAACGCCGGCAGGTTGTCGCCATACCAGCCGTCGCCATGCGAGGGAAACGACATATCGGGGTATGTGCCGCGGACGGGAGCTTCCAGCATCAGCAGCATATCGTCGTCAAAGAGATTCATGTCGAAGGCCCGGGCAGCGTTGGCGGTGAGCAGCAGCGCTTCGAGAGGGTAGAAGTGGTAGTGGGCCGAGCCTTCGTTGATCCAGCCGTCGGAGTTCAGGTGCTTTTTGATGAGGGCATGGTAGCCGCGCTCGGGATCTTCGATTGCCCGGCGCATCAGCGAGTCGCAACCCGTCACAGCCGCGCAGGCCGCCATGCCGCTGTTGTGCCACATCTGCCAGTTTGCCCCCGCCGGACGGCGGGTGAGCATCTCGGCGCACTGCCCGAAGAGGTTCTTCTCAACCGATGCACGTTCGGCCGGAGTCATGGCCTCCTCAATCATATCGTAAGCCACGGCCACGCGGCTGATCCAGCTCGATTCGTCGAGACTCTGGGCGAACATACGCCCGGCATCGAAGGCGTCGGGGGTGTGCTTGAAACTCTTGTTGTGCTCCATCATGCCGGGATACTTGTCGGCATATTCCAGAAACATATCGGCGGCGTAGCGGGCATATTTGCGGTCGCCGGTTGCCCGGTAAAGATACGCGCAGTTGATGAGATATGCACCGTTGTGGCTGTGAACCTCATGAATCCAGGCATAGTCGAGGAGCTTGTTGCCCGAAACTTTTGTGCCGCAGGCGGGGCAGTAATGCGCCGTCGGGCTGTCCCAGTCGAAGGAATATATGAGGTTGTGTTTGGGGCAGAAATAGTGGTGGTAGTGACCGCCGAGACCTTCGGGGATGGTGAGCGAGTGGCGCCGGCGGCTCTCCACCGTGTCTTTGAGCTGCTGTACAATCTCCCGGCCGAACGGCTTCGACGCCGAGGCGCTTATAGCCCGCAGGTCGGCGGGGCTGACGAGGTGACCGCCCGGAATCTCCTGTTCGAGGCTGTCGAGGTAGAAGGCGCGGTCGAACGCTGCCACGCGCTCCGGACCGGCTGTGCTGAGGAGATGGTGACGCATGTCGCGCTGCAGATAGAACGCCAGCCAGAAGCCGTGGTCATAGCGCTGGCGGAGGGAGCGCGGCTGCATCCACATGGCATACCAGCGGTCCTCAACCCCCATCCGGCGGGCTGCCTTCCGACATTCCATGGCACGCTTCCAGACACCGTCGGCCACACGCTTGCCGAGGGCAACATAGTCGTCATATCCGTATCTGGAGTGGTCGATAACGTCTGCGGAGTCGGGGACGCCGAGAGCGGTGAGCGAAACGGTCTCCTCATATTTCTTGTCGCCGTCGAGATCCAGGTTCATCGTGTCGAAGAACCCGTTGCCGTCGGTGTCGAGATATTCTATTGTGGCGAAACTCTTGGGATTGCGGTCAAGCCCCATCCACATCCGGTCCCAGCCTTCGAAGTAGGAGGCGTCCTGATCGATGCGCCATACACCGCGCTCGGCACCGAAGAGGTGCAGCTTCCCGTCAAGCGGGCTGATATAGAACTGCCCCTTTCCCGAATTGTCGCGGTCCCATTCGCCGCGGTCGCCGGTGGCGTCGCTCTGCTTGTGGTTGTCGACCCCTTCACCTTTCCATCCGGTCTTGAATGCATCGCGGTTCTCGTACAGTTCCACTCGCTCCCAGCGGCCGCAGTCGTCATCCTCGTCGTAAGTCAGCTCAGCCGAGCTCCACTGGCCGCGGCCGAACATCGCCTCGCGGGCCTGCGCGTGGTCGGGATATGTCAGGAAGGAGAGCTGCCGGTATCGCGGGTCGATGAACAGCTTGTCGTGGGCGGGGTTGCCGCGCAGATTCTCCACCGGATGCACCATGTCGGAATAGTCGAAGCCCGGGCCATGGAAATGCAGCGTAACATCGAGGTCAAACTCGTTGGCCGGCCCGTTGTCGTTGTCGAGGTCCACGCTCAGGAAGCCGTGGTCGATGCGCCCGGACTGCTGGCCGCGCGGTGTGCCGTTGACCTTCTTGTTCATCGGGTCGGTGAAACGGATTGTCATTTCGGTCAGACCGTCGTTGTCGGGGTCGTAGAACAGGAAGGGATTTTCCCAGTTTTTGTCCAGATCAACGAAACGGTAAGTGCTTTCGTGCATCTTGGTGAAAGCCGACTGTCCGTGATAGTCTTCGTGGAAATCGCTGAGCCCGTAATGGTCCCAGCTGCTCAGCTGGAAATTATGGAAATCGATGTAGTTGAAAACATTGTCGCGGTCGGTGTCGAACACAATCATATAGTGACCTCTCCAGGCGTTTTCGGGGAGCGAATCCGTCGGATAGTCAATTACAATCTGCATGTCGGCCCGGCCGTCGCGGTCGGTATCCACCCAGTCGATGATCAGGTCGCCGAGACCGGCATAGCGGCCGTCGCGGTTGCGGTCGATGAGAAGTGTTCCGGAGGCCATGTCCCCCTCCCGGTCGCCGGGACGCATCGTGCCGGCGTCGTCGAGCCACATTACCGGCACACCGCCCGAGGTGATGGAGCGGATGGCGTCGGGACGGCCGTCGCCGTCCATATCGAGCTGTTCGGGCTGATACCCGGCTGGGGGCATCGGCAGCCGCAGGGGGAGCAGCGGACCACGGGTATTCCAATATTGCGAGTTGTCGGAAAACGCAAAGAAGCCGGAGGCCGAACAGGCGGCAACGGCAGCAACTGTGATAATTCTAAGGGGATTATTCATGTAAAAGATTTATGAGGCAATCGTATGGCTGCAAAGGTAGCTCCGGTCACTTACTCCGGGCTGTAATTTCCGCTTAAAATACGGCAAAGATAGTTTTTCTTGTCGCTTAAATGAAATTTAATATCTAAATATTATCATTAATAATCTAAAAATTAATGTGCCGGGAATAACTTTGCCAACGAAAACAGGTTAAAGCGTCCGGGAGCCGAACGTCAGCGGACATAAGGGTTCCGGCGCGTATATAAGAGAGATTGAAATTAATGATTAGCTTTTAAGAATGGTGTTACAGCACCACGCCCTTAAAGATTGGTTTTATATTAAAGATTGGTTATAACATCAAAGATTGGTTTTTTGAATTTAAGGTATATAGATTATTGAGGTATAAGAAACTTCCAAGGTAGATAATAAGATATATGTTATGTTTGGGTTAGACGAAACAGGCCGGGTCGTGAGATGCCGGTCTTTTTCATTCTATCCGAAAAACATCTTTTACCCCTGGATTTTAGCTGTTTTTCTGCCGGAATTGTATAAAATAGGGAAATTAACCGGAAAGTAATTGGAGGTTATAATCTCTTTTTACAGCGCAGTTAATGTTGAGTTGTTAACTTTGCGTTACAATCATGAAAACAATGGAAAAAGTGAACAGGATACTTTTGAGTTTTTGTCTTTTGGGACTTGCGGCTTCGGCGTTGGCGCAGACGGATGCCGACAAGCTGAAGAACGTGCGTCCGGAGGATATCGACCTCAAGGAACTGGACGCTGTGGTGTCGAAAGATGCCGGCGTCGGACAGCAGGTAGCCGGAATGTCGCAGCAGGTGCTGTCGTGGCAGCAGAAGCCGGACGGCCTCAGCGTGGAAACAACCGGCGGAACCCTCATGTTAGAGCCGTTGCAGGGGGGAATCCTGCACGTCAGCTACGGCGACCGCCGCAATCTGATGACCCGCCGCAGCTATATAGTGGAACGCAAGCCTTTGGCCGGAGCCTTCAGGGTGGAGGAGAAGGGGGGCGCCATTTTGCTCAGCACCCCCAGTTTCACAGCCTCGGTCGACAAGACGGACGGCCACCTGACACTTGCCACCCCCTCCGGGAAAACACTTCTCAGCGAGAAACCCGGAGCCGCCCGCGCAAGCCTTGCCGGTGACAGCGTCGCTCCTTACGCGAAGTTTGAACTCACACCCGGTGAGCCCCTCTATGGTCTGGGCGAGTTCCGCGACGGACGTCTCAACCTGCGCGACTGCCGGCGCGAGCTGATACAGTTCAACACCCAGGCGGCTGTGCCGGTGCTTTATTCCCCGCGCGGCTGGGGACTCCTCTGGGACAACGACACCCGCACCGTCTACCTCGACAACGCCGAGGGGATGAGCCTCAGCTCCGACTATGGCGATATTGTTGATTATTACATCTTCACGGGAGACACGATGGACGATCTCGTGGCCTCCTACCGCAGCCTGACCGGCGATGCCCCGATGCTGCCGCAGTGGGCCTTCGGCTATCATCAGAGCCGCAACCGCTACCATAACTGGGACGAGCTTTTCAACGTAGCGCGCGGCATGAAGGAGCGTGAGATTCCGATGGGGAGCATCTTCATCGACTACCATTACTGGGGCAGATACGGCACCGGCTCGATGCGTTTCGACGAGTCGATTTTCCCTGATGTCGACGCGCATATCGACTCGCTGCATAACCGGTACGACACCCATGTGGTCATAACCATGTGGCCCTGCTTCAAGCCCGACACTGAAAATTACAACCTGCTGAACTCCAAGGGTATGATTCTCGACGGCGCCCGTGCCATCGACGGCTATGTCTACGACGTCTTCAACCCCGAGGCCCGTAAGATTTACCGCCGGCTTATCACCCCGCTGCTTCAGACCAAGGTCGACGGATGGTTTATCGACGGTCCCGAGCCGGACCATATGCAGTCGTTCCTCCCCATCCGCACCTACCTCGGCCCGGCAGTCAGGGTCCGCAACCTTTACCCGCTGTTCCACAGTGCCAATTTCTATCAGGCGCTCCAGGAGCAACGTCCCGGCGAACGCCCCTATATGCTGACCCGCTGCGCCTTCGCCGGCCAGCAGCGCTACGGCACCGCCATCTGGTCGGGCGACATTCCCACCACTTTCGATGAACTGAGCAAACAGGTGGCTGCCGGTCTGAACTTCACCGCAACCGGCATCCCCTACTGGACCACCGACATCGGCGGTTACAGCGGCGGCAATTCCAAGGATCCCGCATATCAGGAACTGTTTGCCCGCTGGTTCCAGTACGGCACATTTTGTCCGATTTTCCGCGCCCACGGGCGCCGTTATCCCGGCGATACCACCGGCGAGAACGAACTGTGGGCCTTCGGCGACACCGTCTACAACATCTGCAAGGAATACGTCGACCTGCGCTACCGCCTGATGCCCTACGTCTATTCCCTCTCCGCGATGGTGACCCGCCGGGGTTATACCCCGATGCGACTCCTCGCCTTCGACTTCCCCGGCGACAGCAAAGTCGCCGACCTGCGGGACGAGTTCATGTATGGCCCGGCCTTCCTGGTATGTCCGGTTCTCGAAGCCGGAGCAACCTCGCGTGAGGTTTACTTCCCCGCCGGGAGCAACTGGTTTGACTACTACACCGGCGCTGAGTATCAGGGTGGTACGACCGTCACCGCCGCCGCACCGCTGGAGCGGATGCCGCTCTATGTGAAGGCCGGAAGTATCATCCCGATGGCCGGCAATGTCGTTGAGGTGTATCCCGGAGCGGATGCCACTTTCACCCTGTACAGCGACGACGGACACTCCACGGCTTACCGGAACGGGCAGTTCGCCGCGATTCCGATGATGTGGGACGACGCCACCCGGACGCTGACCCTCGGCGCGCAGGAAGGTGCGCTGAAATCGCCGGAGCAGCATTTCAGTATCATCCTGAAAGGGGCTGACAGGAGCCGCAGTGTGACTTACAATGGCAAGGAGCTCAAAGTCCGCTTCTGAAACCCTCTGATCCGAATCCAGAAGACGCTCCGGCCCTGACTGAAGCGCAAATCCAATATCATGAAAAAGTCATTCATAATCTCAATATTGGTGTTCCTTGCCGTCGGCCTCGTTAAAGCGGCTGACGGCGGGAATCTTTCTCCTCAGTCGCGTTTCGACGCTCTGGAGTACAACTTGGCCAAAGGCTGGAACACCTGGGACACCCGCAGTGTGCTGACCCATGTATATCTTCCTTACGGTTTCGCCGTAGAGCTGTCAATGATTGACAGTCAGGGACATAAGCGCGGCCGGGTGCTGGTGGGCGAGCGCGGCGAGGATGCCCCGAAGGTCACCCCCGGCAACCATGCCTACGACGGCAGCCTTACATCCCTCACCGTCGCCTGGCACGGCATGAAGTTCCGCGTCGAGAGTGCCGCCGAGGGGACAACTCAGGCGATTGTCGTCACCCCGCTGGAGGGGAATGAAGGTGGCACGCTCGTTGTCGCGCCCAAATCCTTGTGGGTGCGCAGCAACCGTTTCGACTATCAGGACGAGGGCTTCTCGGTCTGGCCGCAGGACAAGTCGCTGACCGAACATGGGCGGATTTTCGCTGACAGCTTCGAGCGCCGCGGGCATGAATATCACGTGCCGCTCATGGGTCAGGCGGTGATCACCGTCGGCGAGCAGCCGGTGGAAAAAGCTGAGGCCTTAGAACTTCTGGATTCGCGCAAGCAGAACTTCGACCGCGCGGAGCGGGAGCGGTTCGGCGCGGACTACGACTGCTATCACGGCATGCAGAGCGTGTTGGCCTGGGACTGCATCTACGACCCCTCAATCCGCAAGGTCATCACCCCCGTGAGCCGCATCTGGAGCAGCTCATGGTTCGCCAGCAGCGACTTCGGCGGATTCACCCTTTTCTGCTGGGACACCTTCTTCGCCTCGATGATGTTAGGTGTCGACAACAGGGACCTCGCATATTCCAACCTCGTCACCATCGTCAAGGCGATTACCGAAACCGGCTTCATCCCCAACTGCTATTACAGCAACGGCTTCAAGAGCCGCGACCGCTCGCAGCCTCCGGTGGGGGCGCTGGCCGCCTGGACCCTCTATCAGCAGTACCACGACCGCTGGTTCCTGGAGCTTGTCTATCCCGAGCTGCTGAGCTGGAACCGCTGGTGGGTGGAGCACCGCATGGACGACGGCCTGATCTGCCTCGGGAGCGAGCCTTACGAGAAAATCACCTACTTCCACTCGGAATATGATGCCAACACCCGCTACGGCGCAATCCTGGAGAGCGGTATCGACAACTCGCAAATGTATGATGCCGTGAAATTCGACCCTGCGACGCACCTCACCAACCAGCAGGATGTGGGTATGTCGTCGCTCTACGTGATGGACTGTCATTATCTGAACCTCATCGCGCAGGAGCTTGGCAAGAAGAAGGATGCCCGCGAAATCGCGAAGCGCGGCAAGGCGATGGGGGAGAACCTCATGCGCCTCTGGTGTGCCGAAGACGGTTACTTCTACAACCGCAACACCGACACCGGGGAGTTCAACAAACGCACTTCCCCCACCAACTTCTATCCGCTCCTGGCCGGTGTGGCCACTCCGCAGCAGGCCGAGGCAATGATCAGCCGCCATCTGCTGAACCCCGAGGAATTCTGGGGCGAGTATGTCATCACCTCCACTCCGCGCAACGATCCCGCCTACCATAACAACGACTACTGGCGAGGCCGTATCTGGGCGCCGCTCAACTTCCTGGTGTACATGGGGCTGAAGAAATCCGCCGACCCGCAGCTCTGCCGGGAGTTCGCCGGCAAATCGCGCAACCTCTTCCTGCAGTCCTGGCTGAAAGACGGATATGTATTCGAGAATTACAATCCCGATTCGGGGCAGGGGGACGACGTGAACCGCAGCGACAAGTTCTACCACTGGGGCGCCCTCCTGGCTTACATCTCGCTGATTGAAAACAACCTGATAAGCATCGATTGACGAAGCTTACCGGCATTGCAAACAACCTCATAAGCATCGGTTGAAAGAGCTTGCCGGCATTGATTGACAATAACCTCATAAACATAAACCTGAAAAATGAGACTGAATTTATTAAGCTTACGATCCCTGACCGTCTGTCTGCTGCTGATGGTTTCTGCTTCCGTGTGGGGCAAATCATCTGCGGCAGGCAGATTTTCAGAGTCGCTCGACGGCGACTGGCATCTGTATGTCGATAAAAACGCGCAGTGGGAGAACGACACTCTCTATCTCCCCTCCGAGGTGCCTCCGATGGCGCAGCTGCCGCTCAATCCTCCGACCGGAGGGTGGAATGTGTTGACCCAGAGCTCCATACCGGTCACGGTGCCGGGCAGTGTGGAGCAGTTCTGCACCAAAAAGGTGCAGCCCAGCCCCGACGACAGCAAGGGGGTCAGCTGGTGGTGGCGCACCTTCAGCGTGCCTGCCGATCAGAAAGGGAAACGGGTAATCCTGCATTTCCAGTCTGTCAGAATGAGAGCCGAGGTGTTCGTAGACCGGCAGCTTGTAGGCTACGACATTATCGGTGAGACACCCTTCTCCTGCGACATCACCGATGCCATCAAGTGGGGTCAGGAGCAGACACTTGCTGTCCGCGTTACCAATCCCGGTGGCAATTTCCACTGGCAGGATTATGTCCCCATGAACTGGGGCAAATATCAGCTTCCCCCGTCGCGCGGTTTCAGCGGCATCATCGGCAACGTGACCCTGCAGTGCGTCCCGGAGGATATGCATATCGACGACCTCTATGTGCTCAACACCCCTGACCTGAAGAAAGTCAAGGTCCATGCGTCGCTGGTGTCGGCCGCCGGCAAGAAGAAGGACGCCCGGATGCAGATTCTCGTGCGCCGCGGCGACAAGGTGCTGTTCGACAAGACCTTCGACAGGGTCAAATGGCATGGCGACACCGCCAACGTGGTTTACGACGTGGAGTGTCCCGACGCCGAAATCTGGGATCTCGACAATCCGAATCTTTATCTCTGCGAGGCCCGGCTGCTTCAGGATAAAAAGATGGTTGACAACACCGGACGCAAGTTTGGTTTCCGCTGGTTCGCTCCCGAAGGGGTAGGGGAGGACGCTATACTCACCCTCAACGGCAAGCGTATCGTGCTCCGCAGCGCCATCAGCTGGGGCTACTATCCCATGACCGGTCTCACCGCCACCAAGGAGATTTCCGACCGTCAGGTGAAGGTGGCCCGTGCCCTGGGCCAGAACATGATGAACTTCCACCGCTGCATCGGCCAGCCCGAGATGCTCAACAGCGCCGACAGCCTCGGCCTGCTGATGTTCGAGGAACCCGGCAGCTTTCAGGCCGGCAAGACCCCCTTCGCCATGGCTCTGATCGAAGAGAAGGTGAAACGTATGGTCCGCCGCGACCGCAGCCATCCTTCGCTGGTGATCTACAACATGATGAATGAGTACAACAGCCGGGACGATGTCTGGGACCAGAACCGCCTCGCCCTGATGCGTAATCTCCATAACGAGTACGATCCGAGCCGCACTATGACCTTCGCTTCGGCATGGGCTGGCGCCAAGGACATCGACCAGAAACAGAAGGCCAATCTGCTCCCCTACGAGACCGAGCTGCGGATGCACGGCTGGTGGGACAACCACCGCGCCGGCGGTGAGGCCACATACATCGAGGGCTACTACAAATCCCCCGCCGACAACTATATGTTCTCCGACAACCTCCGGGAAATCTACATGCGCGGCGAAGAGGGTGCCATCTCCACCCCTCCGCGTCTGGAACTCATCCAGCGCGATATCGCCGGCAGGCAGGGCTGGGATTCACGTTTCTGGGAGGAACAGTACAAGGCTTTCCTGGTGTATTTCCGTGAAAACAACCTTTGGCCTTACTTCCACTCCATCGACTCTCTGACCTCGATGATGGGCCGCGTGCAGTTGGACCATCAGGGACGCCGCATCATGAGCATGCGTATGCAGAACATCGGTGACATCTATGTGGTGAACGGATGGGAGAGCATGCCCTACGACAACCACTCGGGTATCGTCGACATCTGGCGCTACCCCAAGAGTGACCCCGCCGTCATGGCCTACTACAACCAGCCGCTCTACATCGCCGTGATGCCCCGTCAGCAGGTGGCTCACGTTGACGACAAAGTGCTTGTGGATTTCTATATCATCAACGAGAAGGACATCAAGGGAGACTTCAATATGGAAATTTCCCTGCGCAAGTCGGGCGAAACCGCTCCGGTCGCAGGGTTCAGGCCTATCACAAAGCGGGTTCATCTGACCGGCGGCAACCGCTACGGCGAACTGCTTGCCGAGGCTGTTGAAATCGTAATGCCGAAGGATGGCGCAATGTATGAAATCGTGGCTTCGATTCCCGGTGCTTCGCAGGAGATAAAGGGGCGCGACCAGCTGCTTGTCGTCGACTGGAACAAGGATGAGCTCCTCAAGGGCAACGGCGCCATTTACGGCGAGTCGCAGGACCAGGTGGCTCAGTTCTACGAGAAGGCTACCGGCAAGCCGCTCCCCGCTTTCAGCAGCGACACAAAGAATCTTGACTGGCTGATTGTGGACCGCTCGTCGTTCGACGAACCCGAACTGATTCCTGCTTCGGCTTTCGCCGACCCCGACGGCAACGGCAAACCCGTGACAGTGACATGGTTCACCGACAACGATATCCACGACAAGGCCGGCGAGTCGAAGATCGACCGCGTGGACGTGTCGTTTGCCTCCGGTGCGCAGCCCGCTCCCTGCCTGCCCGCCAATCAGGTCTTTTCCGCAACCTACGACATGGATATCATGCCGCAGAAGACCGGTCTCTACCAGATTGGCGTCGAAGCAACCGCCGGTGTGCGCCTGTACATCAACGGCGAGCAGAAACTGGATGCCTACTGGAACAAGGAACCCTACAAGAACAGCACTCCGGTGTATATGGAGGAGGGCAAGCCCGTGCATGTGCGTGTCGGCTACTACCAGCACACTCCCTCCGGCTCCGTGAAACTGCTCTGGTCTACCCCCGGTTCACAGCGCGTCAGCCCGCAGGAGATTCTCGACCGTGCCAAGAACGACGGTACCACCGTGGTGGTTCTCGGCAAAACCGAAACCTGGATGAGCCATATGGCTCAGGCTGTGAACGACTCCAAGTTGAATCCTACAGCGGTCAAGATCAACAAGATATACACCGTCGGTAAAAACTGGGTCGGCGGCTTGCACTTCGTCAAGGATCATCCGCTGTTCGATGGTCTCCCCGTGAACTGCGCTATGGACTGGCCCTATCAGGCTGTAGTCGAGGACGGCGATAACCGATTCAGCTTCGACATGGAGGGCGCCGAACTTGTTGTCGGCAGCTACCGCAGCTGGCCCTTCTACCTCGGCACCGCCGTCGGCGTCATCCCCTACGGAAAAGGCCAAATCATCTTCTCCACCCTGAACATCCCCGACCAGCTCAACAGCGACGCCCCCTCGGCTGACGTAGCCCGCCGCATCCTGCTCAACTACCTCAACTACAAACCGACCTCAGTCCGCTGACAGTCTATGTAACCGCCCCAGAGTGACGTCCCTTCGGTTAATTCGCTGAAATGGGAAGGTCTCCTAACGGTGAAGTTACCGAATATGTTGAAGCCACTGAAAAGCCCCGCAATTCTGAAAATCGCGGGAGTTTTTCAGTGGCTTCGTCGTGTGGGGCCACTTATGATGCTATGATGTCAAGGCTGATGCTATGATGTCGAGGATGACGCTATGATGCCGAGGATGACGCTATGACGCCGAGGATGGTGCGGAGGTAGTGGCCGGAGCGTAGGCGCGCTCCGACGGTTTCGGCGTTGGTTTTGAGGCGGGCGTATTCCTCGGGAGACATTTCCGATATGGTCTTCTCGATTTCAGCGAGGCTGCCCACTGCAATGCCTACGCCGTTTTCCCTTACAAAACCAGCCATGGCGGACTTGTCCCAGACAATTACGGGAATCCCGGCCGAGAGGTACATGGAGGTCTTGTGGGGCGCGATGTAGCGGAGATATTCCCCCTCGATGCCGTCGCAGGTGTCAACGGATGTGCCGTCCCAGACCAAACCGAAATCGGAGTCGAGATGGCGGCTCAGCTGTTCGGGGGGATAACAGCCGCAGTATTCGACACCGGGGTTGAGTTTCAGGCCGTCGGCACCGACGCCGAAGAGCTGGTAGCGGACCTTTTCGGCGCTCAGCTTGCTGAGGAACTTGCTTTTGCCCAGATTCCCCGCGAAAGCGATTCTTACGGGAGGCATATCCTGCCGGGGCGCTGTATAGTCGTCACCGGTAAGATAGTCGAAGATCTGAAGTACCTCTATGCGCTGAGTGAAACCGTTATCCACAAACCACTGCTTCATTGCCGGGGTGTGCACAATCAGCACGTCGGCAATCCGGAGCGGTTCGAGCGAATCATTGCTCATCTGGCGCAGGACGTTGATGTCATGGACCAGAATCACCACCGTGCACCCCTTTTTTCTGGCGGCTTCAACCTGTTGCATGAGCAAAATGTTGGGGCACTGCAGGAAGAGGATGGACTTCGGCGGGAGGCGCAGCATCCCCAGACGGATTGACAGCTGACGGTATATGCGGCCGAGGAAACCGCGCTTGTTGATCTGACGCAGACCCACGTTGCGGAAGCCGCAGCCCTCGACGATTGCTTCGGCATCTAATTTCGCCTTGGTCGAGGCGATGAACTTCTTAGGGTAATTGCGTGATATATAGACTTTATCCATGATTAAAACAGCTCGGACAGACTCAAACAGCTCAGATACGCGATGATTCAAACATATCAGATACGCGATGATTCAAACAGCTCGAAGACGCGTTCGATAATCGGGGCCATGTCGTAATATTTGTATTCGGCCAGACGGCCGCCGAAGATCACGCCGGGCTCGGCGTCGGCCAGTGCGCGGTATTTTTCGTAGATTTCCTGATTGACCTGGGAGTTGATGGGGTAGAATGGCTCCATCTCCTCGGTTGATTCGGTCGAGAATTCGCGGGAGATTACCGTGGAGGGGTTGTCATATACGGCGTCGCCGAACGATTCGAAGTGCTTGTGTTCGATAATACGGGTGTAAGGCACATCGGCCGAGGTGTAGTTCATCACCGCATTGCCCTGATAATTAGGCTGGTCGAGAACCTCGGTCTCGAAAAAAACAGTGCGGTAGGGCAGGCGGCCGAAGCGGTAATCGTAGAACTCGTCGATCCGACCGGTGAACACTATCCGGTCGGCCACTGACTCCCAATGGCTGCGGTCGGCGAAGAAATCGGTGTCCAGCCGGAGGTCGACGCCCTTCAGTAGCCCGTCGGTCAGCAGGTTGTATCCGCCGATGGGTATGCCCTGGTAGATATCGCTGAAATAGTTGTTGTCGAAGGTCATACGTACGGGCAGACGGCGGATAATGAATGCCGGCAGGTCGGTGAATTTGCGTCCCCACTGCTTCTCGGTGTAGCCTTTAATCAGTTTCTCGTAGATGTCGCGGCCGATGAGCATCAGCGCCTGCTCCTCGAGATTCCGGGGCTCCGACACGCCGTCGGCCTTCATCTTTTCGAGAACTTCATGGCGCTGCTCCTCGAGCTTCGCCATCGCCTGCTCCGGGGTGGAAACGCCCCACATCTGATAGAAAGTGTACATGTTGAACGGCAGGTTGTAGAGCCGGCCGTCGGGAGCTACTGCAATGGGGGAGTTGGTGAAGCGGTTGAACGGCACGATTCCGTTGACAAAATCCCATACGCGCCTGTTGGAGGTGTGGAAAATGTGCGCGCCATATTTGTGCACGTTTATGCCGGCGATTTTCTCGCAGTAGATGTTGCCGCCGGCTGCCGGGCGTTTGTCGATCACCAGACAGCGGAGGCCACGGTCGGTGGCCAGCCGCGCGAAGGTGGCTCCGAAAAGCCCGGATCCAACAATCAGATAGTCGTATTTCTTATTGTCCGTCATAGTTTTTCTGAACCCCTGTAAAGATACAACACATAAAGACACAACATAATTCAATCGGAGCGGCAGCCCGGTTATTTCTCGAACGAAGATTTCTCGGGGAAGAGCTGCTCCAGGAAGGCGCGGGCTGTCTTCCGGTCATCGTCGTTGGCGAACTGGGAATCGTTCATGCAGAAGAGAGTCGGATTATATCGCAGGAACTTGGCGTAAAGTTTCCGGTTGTCGATATGAAACCTGAACGATGTGTGCTGGGAGACATAGTGCAGATGGGCATGTTTCCGGGCCAGCGGAACGTAGGAATAGAGGTTGCGCTGGATGTCGTGGGCCGAACGGATATGATGGGTCAGAGTGGTGTCAATCGCGTCGCTGAACAGCTCGCGGGCATACTGATAGTCGCTCTTGCGGTAGGCATCGATGTTGTGGTGGGTCTTCCCGTTGTAGTATTTCCCGAATTCTTTCTGAACAAGCAGGGCGGTGTTGTGAATTGCCTGCATGTAGTTGCTCATCGGTTTGCCGAGAATCTTGTCGCGCAGCACAAGGGTCAGGCGCCTGAACGGGCGCCGGTTCATGCGTATTATCGGGAATCCGTCGTCGGCGAAGAAGGTCGCCGGGGTGACCGGTTTGTTTATGAGCATGTCGTCGTTGGCATACAGGAAATGCTCGGCCAGCCCCGGAATCCGGTAGAGATGGTGCTCTATGACTCGCGAATTGAAGCAGGGGAGAGATTCCGCGGGGAGGATTTCGGTGTGGTCCACAACCCTGATTCTGGGGTTGGAGGTGTCGAGCCATCGGGGAACCTGATTGTCGGTGACAATGAAAATCTTCCGGATCCAGGGGGCGTATTTCTCCACGGACCTCAGACTGAATTTGAGCTCGTCGTTGTTCTCGAAGCGCCCCTTGCAGTTCACTTCGCTCTCCGGAAGCGCCCCGGTCAGGGCGTTCCGTTTCGCCATCCATTGCGGGTCATTGCCGTCGACCCACAGATATACAAGGTCAATATCCATCATAATCCGGTCAGTCGATGCCTATACGTTTTTTGATTTCGGGGTAATGGTTCAGGATAGCAAAGAAAGCCTCTTTATTGCGATCCTTGTCACCGCGGAAATTGGTGATTTTCAGCGAGATTGATTTGGGCTTGCCGATTTCGCGGGGCTTGTTGTGGCCGAAGGGCACGGGAATCACGGGATATCCGTTGGCCACGGCGGCGGCCCAGAACCAGATGTCGTCGGTGGTGGGGGCAATCTGGGTGAACAGGTCGGGGTCCATCATCTCCTTGCACAGCGAACCGGGGGGATACAGCACCCCCGCTACCCCTGTCTGCAGGTTGAGGAAACTGCGGTAAATCCTGTGGGTCAGGAAGTTATACCACCGGTATTTCTTCCACGCGCGGTAAGCCACCTCGGGCATGATGCGCCTTACGCGATGGGCGACCACTGCATCGGGGTGCTTGCGGTGGAAGTTCAGCAGGCTCTTCAGCATGTTCCGGTGGTAATACATATCATCGTCAACCGTCACGATAATCGCATCCGGGAAATCGTTCAGCGCCGGAACCAGCTTGCGGTATGAGCGGATGTCGCGGTCGTAATTGCGGATCTCAAAAACGGGATATTTCTCCTGCAGATCTATCAGTTCCTGAGGTATCCGGCCCCCCTCGAACTGCGAGAAGGTCAGATACAGAATCAGTTTGTCGGGGAGAACCGACCCTTTCAGGAGTGAGACAAGGGCCTTTTCGGCATATTGAATTGCAGCAGGAAACGATGTCATGGAGATGATTACCTGCGGTTGCTTTCCGTTCATATTCTTCGACATTCGATGTCTTATGGGTTGTGAAGTATGTTGTGTTGGGGAAATTTCGCTAAAGTTGGGTGGCTGTGCGCTAAGGCTGGGGAGTGTTCGCTATGGTTAGGGGCGTTCTTCGCAGATGTCGTTGAGGTCGTACTGGGTGAAGTACTGGTCGCTGACGGTACGCTGAGTGCCGCTGGCCCTGCCGCGCGCCTGCTTCTCGGCGAACTCCTGGCGCGACCTTACGGCGTAGTGGTTGATGCGGATGACATCCTGCTGAGGCTCCCGCTCGCGGAAGTTCTTCGTCACCCGTTCGCCGTGGGAATCCAGGGTGTCGCCCGAGATTTTCGCTGCCTCGTGGCATCCGATCATCGTGAACACCCGGCGGGGGTTCACAATGCTTTTGACGTGGCGGTTCAGGTAATGCTCCGGAAGGGAATGGCACGTGAACCGTTGCATCACAGGCTCCGGGGATTTGGTTTTCAGGCCGCTGCTGCCGTAGACCAGCCAGTTGATTTCAACCGCCGGGGCGGACTCGAAGCGGGCCAGGAATTCCGGGATGTTCTTGTCCTTCAGCGGCACGATGAATTCGTCCAGATCTATGAAGGCAATCCAGCGGGCGTCGAAACGGTGGTGGGCCAGGCAGTCGTCGTATGCAGCCAGCTGCATCCGGTGTCCGGGCCAGTCGGTCAGCTCCACCAGTCCGGACTCGATATATGGCCGGAGAACCTCACGGGTGCAGTCGGTACTGCCGTTGTCGTAGATATAGAACTTGTCGATGCCGTTGTCCCGGTGCCATTCGACCCATTCCCTGAAGTATGGCCCTTCGTCCTTGGCGATGGCGCATACCGCAAGATAATATGTCGGTTCCGAGGTCTCGCGCCTGATTCTTTTCTTCAGCCTGAGCGAATTGAGCACTCCATATCTGAGAATCCCGCGCCATCTGTTCCTGGTCATCTTTACAGGAATCAGACCGGCTATTATTTCGGCTGCAACTTTGTTCATGTTGAAGATGAGTCTGGTTGAAGAGGAATCTGGTTGAAGATGAGTCTGGATGTTTACAGTCAGCTTGGGGGAGTGAGCTAAATCTCGAAACCGGATTTTTCCGGGAGGATTGACTGAAAAGCCTCCCGTATATTATCCATTACAACGTCGTAGTGGCGAATGTTTACGTTGTCGTTCAGACAAATCAGGGAATAGGACTGGTTGCGTATGGCCTTGACCGCCTGTTTGGGCCGGATAAGAAGCGGGAACATCTTGGTGTTGGCGTAGGTGTTGTAGGGGGTGAAGTTCCCGCGGCATATCTGCCACATGCGGAAAAGTTCCGGCGTGTAGTCGCTGAGAGCGCGGAATCTGTTGACCGAAGTCTCGGTCAGTTCCTTGCCGGCGAAGTCCCAGACCTCTTCAAAGGTCGACTTCAGATAGGGCTGGGCGTTGTGGGGAACGCGGAGCGTTATGAACCGGTTATACGGCTTGAGCAGATAGTTCCAGCGGGCCTTGAAACCGTAGTCGGGACAGAACCATTTGTCGTGGTGCTCGGCCATGACGGTTTTCTTGTCGAAGCGGCGGTTTATGATCTCAACGTTGTTCTTGATGCGGTGATACCACTGCGACCATGCGGGGTTGTAGTCGAACACCGCGATGTCACACGGAAGGCCGTCGCGGAAGAATCGCTCCTCCGTGATGTGATTTATGATATAGAAATCATCGTTGAAATATACAAAACGGTCCGACAGCCCCTCAATGCGGTGCATATACCGCTCGATTACTACCGAATTGTAGGTCGGCAGGAATTCTCCGGGGATGAAGTCCTCATGATTCACAAGGTGGATTTTAGGGTTGTTTACGTTCATCCATTCCGGAACCTGGCCGGCAGAGACAAAATGTATCTTGCGCACCCACGGAGCAAATTTCTCCACTCCGCGGAACCAGTATTTCAGGAAGCCGTTGTCGCGAAACCGGGCATCGGAGACTCCGTTTTTGGAGTTCCCCTTCTCTCCTGCGAATTTGAAAAACTTCTCCTTCCAGGCCGGATCGTTCATATCAACCCATGTGATAACAAAATCGATATCCATGTTGTGTCAGTGTCTTTATTTTTCAGCGTACTTAAAGCGGTTGTGGGTCCAGAGATACAGCTCGGGAGCCTTGCGGATCTCCTCTTCCAGACGTTTGAAGTACAGGTCGGTGAGTTCAAAGTCGGGCAGGGCCTTGGGATTATCGTGCAGCACCGAGAACTCACATTCGTAGTACCCGCGTCTGACGCGCCGCACGCTCAGAAACAGAGCTTCATAACCGAAGTGCTTTATAGCTTTTTCGGTGCCGGTCAGGACAGGTACATGATGGTTCATAAAATCAACAAAATATTTCGCATCTTTACGTTTGGGCGACTGGTCGGCGATGAAACCGATAATCCGGGGAGTGCCGTCGGAGGCACCCTCGGCCATGAAACGGGCGGTGTGGCGCATCTCCACACACACCGAGCCGGTGCGCTGGCGCATCTTCATCATGATCTCATTCATGTATCTGTTGCGCAGTTTCCGGTATATCTGGGCGGCGATGGCGCGCTTGTCGAGCCAGAGGCTCATCGTGGAAATCCACTCCCAGTTGCCGAAATGACCCAGGAATATGCTGACTGAACGTCCTTCGGCAAGAAATCCGTTCGGGAGGTCGATATTCGTGAACTTCATGCGCTTCATAAGCTCGTCGGCCGACATATCCAGTGTCTTGCAGCTCTCCAGCGCCATGTCAATGAAGAAGCGGTAGAACTTCTTCTCGACAGCTACGATTTCCTTCCTGTTCTTGTCCGGGAACGATTCCGTGAGATTCTTCCGTACAATCTTCCGCCGGTATCTTATGATATAATAAAACAGCGGGAATAGAATATCGGAAACGATATAAAGCAGTCTGAAAGGCATATAGGAAATAAGCCGTAAAACTGCATAATATAGTCTGGAACCAATCATTCCGTTGTTTTCAAGTGCTTAAGTTCAGAGTTTAAGAAATCCCTGCATGTTAAGGTTCAAAACGTGCAGAGACTATATGGCATGCAAAAGTACGAATTAAATTTGATATGCAGAGACTTTACAACAAATTTTTTTAAGCGGCCGCCGATAATGGCGCCGATAATGCCGGAAATTGAATGGCGGAAACAAGAACAGGGACGCGCCCCGGGGCGCGTCCCTGTATGATAATCCGACCATTGTTCAGAAGGAGCGGAGCCAGGCGGTTAGCTCGGTGAGCATCTCGCGGTGGTAGGGAAAGGTCGGGCGGATGCCGAAGCCGTGGCCGCCGGTGGGGTAGACGTGCAGGGCGCACTCGTTGCCGGCTTTCTGCATGGCCGAGTAGTAGGCGATGCCGTTGTAGACCGGAGGAACCGCTTTGTCGTCGCCGGTCATGATGAGGATTGTGCGCGGGGTGACACCTGGTTTCACGGCATTGTAGTTGGAGAATTCCTCCACAAGCTGCCGGTTGGTAAGCCGTTCATCGCCAAGGAATTGCTCGCAGGAGCCGCCGTTCGATACCTTTTCGTCCATCGAGATTACGGGGTAGATGAGTATCGCGAAGTCGGGGCGCGCGGAATCGTCGGCATGGGTGCTGACGGTGGATGCAAGGTGGCCGCCGGCCGAGAATCCCATGATTCCGACGTCATGGGGATTTACGCCCCACACAGCGGCGCTGTCGCGGACGGTCCGCATCGCCTTGAAGGCGTCGCCCATCGGGATGGTGCGGTCGCCGTGAGGCATCCGGTATTGCAGAATAAAGAACGCAATGCCCTGATCGGTGAAGTATTCCGCCCAGTCGTGACCCTCGTGCCCCATAGCCAGATGGCCGTAGCCACCCCCGGGGCAGTCCACAACGGCGCGCCCTGTGGGGTTGTCGGGGAGGTAGCAGTGTAGCTTGCATTGGCCGTCGTCGGAGAGGTTCACCTCAAAATGCCGGGCAGAGAGGCTTGTGGCGAAACCGAGTATGGCGAGCAAAATCAATAGCTTTCTCATGATTGTTGTTTCGGTGATTACCAAAGTTGGTGGTTACCAGGGTTTATTTCTCCCAGTTGTCAGTGCGGAACGACGACAGCGGCATGCCGAGGCTGTTGAACATACATCCTTTGGCATAGTTTACGAAGTCATAACGTGCTGCAACAGGCTTGGGCACGTCGGGGGAGGTCAGCTCCAGACCCTTCAGGTCCTTGGTGTAGCGCACCTTAGCGGGATGGAACACGTGGTCTTCGCCGGCAATCTCGAAGCCGGTGATAGGCTGGCGGTAGGTGGTGAGCCCCTTGCCGGTGTTCTCGAATTTCACAATCAGCTTGTCGCCGTCAACCTCCATGCCTACGTACTTCGGACCCTCGACGCCCTCGACCTTCTTGCCGTAGGCTTTGCTGAGCGCGAGGTAGGCGAAGCGGTCGCCGACAGGTTTCTTGTCCATCGGGTGAATCGTATTCTCGCGGCCGATGTCCATGAGCACAACCATGCCGCTGTTCGGCACGAGGTCAAGGCTCTGGAGCTGGGCTTCGCGCAGGAAGGCGGAGTTCTTCTTGTCGCCGTAGTTGTAGGGGGCAATCTGGGCGTAAAGGAAGGGGAATTCGCCGCAGTCCCAGTGGCTGCGCCAGTCGCGGACCATGTCGGGGAAGAGGGTGGTGTAGAGCTCCGGATAATCGGTGTTCGCTTCACCCTGATACCAGAGGCAACCCTTTATGCCATAGCCGACTACGGGGTTGAGCATACCGTTGTAGAGACACGAGGCGTTCTGCACCCGTTTGTCGTCCTTATACTTTGCGGCTGCCTCGTTGCTCATCCATGCCTCGCAGCGCGAGCCGCCGTAGCTGGCATGAATCACTCCGATGGGAATTCCGGTCAGTTCATTGAGTTTGCGGGCGAAGAAATATGCTGCGGCGGAGAATTCCGGCACTGTCTCGCAGGAGGCTTCCTCCCATTTGCCGGTGCAGTCCTCGAGCGGTTCGCCTACAAGTTTGGCGCCGACGTTGAACATACGGATGTCGGGGTTCGCCGGGGAAAAGATGGCGTCCTGCGCCCCGATCACGGCATCGCCGTAGCGGCCGCTGACGCGCATATCCATGTTCGACTGGCCCGAGCAGACCCACACGTCGCCGATGAGCACATTGTTCAGCGAAATCCGGTCGCCGTCGCTGATTTCGATGTAGTATGGGCCGCCGTAGACCGGAGTGGCGATCTTTGTGCGCCACTTGCCGTCCTTGCCGGCGCTGACGGTGTAGGTTCTGTTATCCCAGGAGGGGGTGATGGTGACTTTCCCGCTCTTGCTGTCGGTGGAACCCCAGAGGGCAACCTCGCTTTGCTGCTGAAGCACCATGCCGTCGGAAAATACGGCGGGCATCTTTACTTCCGCTTCAGTGCTGAATGACAGTGCGCCGAGCACCGCCAGAGAGAATATAGTTTTTATTTTCATGATGATTTGATGCAGAATCTGATTTTGATTGAACGTATGATGCAGATGTCGTTTACACCCGGTTGTCGGTCGTTTACTGCCGGTTGTCGGTCATTTACTCCCAGTTGTCGGTGCGGAAGGGGAGGAGGGGGAGACCCTGGATGTTGTAGACGCTGGGCTGCGGGGTGTTCTTGTAGCAGTAACGCACGGCCACGGGGTTCGGCACATCCTTGCTCGACACGGCCAGACGGCAGCTCTTGGTCTCGATTTCGGCGAAGGCGGGATGGAACACATGGTCGTCGCCGGCAATCTCGAAGCCGGTGAGCGAGGTCCACATCGGGCACATGCCGTTGCCTACGTTCTTGGCGTTGATATAGATTTTGCCGTCCTTGATTTCCATAGAGTCATAATAGGGGGTGGCATAACCGAAGCCCTCGAGACCGTAGGTCTGACCCAATGCCCACCATGCAAGACGCTGGCCTACAGCTTCCTTGTTGACGGGATGGATGAAGTTGTGGTTGCCGATATCGATTGTCGAGGCCATGCCGCAGTTGGGAATCTCTTTCATGGCTTTCATCTGGGCCTCGCGCAGTTTGGCTGCCGATATGCCGTCGGGACCCTCATAGTCATACGGGGCAATCTCCACGAAGTAGAAAGGCATCTTCTCGCCGCCACCCCAGCGGGTGCGCCAGTCCTTGACCATGGCGGCCATCAGCCGGTCGTAGATTTCGGCGTTGTTGCGGTTGCTCTCACCCTGATACCAGAGGAATCCTTTCACCGGGAATTTGGTGAAGGGGGCCACCTTGGCGTTGTAGAGAACGCAGGGGTCGTTGTGGGCGCTCTTCACCGGGGTTGCGGTATCGTCGAGGCTCGACAGGTCGTAATCCTTGAATTGCGAGATAGCCTCGCGGCTGATCCACGGCTCGATTTTAGAGCCTCCGAGCGACGAAACAATCACGCCGACGGGGACGTCGAGCACCTCCTGGAGATAGCGGGCGAAATAGTATGCGGCGGCGCTGCAATGCGACACGTTCACCGGAGTGTTGGTGAGCCATTCCCCCTGACAGTCCTCCTGAGGAGTCTTGGACTGCTGGCGCACCCAGCGGCCATCCTTCGAGTCGCAGATAAACATACGTATGGGGGTGGAGGCTTTCGCCCTGGCGATCACATCGTTGCCCCCGTGGAGCGGCTGACGGTCGAAACCGCCCATCGGCATCTCCATGTTGGACTGGCCGGAGCAGAACCACACCTCGCCGACCATCACGTTGGTCAGGGTCAGCGGCTCGCCGTCGCTGATAGTTATTTCGTAAGGACCGCCGGCCTCGGGAGCCGGTATTTCAATCATCCATTTTCCGTCGGCGCCGACCGTGGTCTGGTATTTTTTACTGCTCCAGGAGCCGGTGACCTTCAGTTTGCTGTCGGGATCGGCTGTGCCCCACAGTTTCACGTCGTTCCCCTGCTGGAGCACCATGTTGCTGCCGAGAACTGAGGGGAGCGTCACCTTTGCGGATGACTCAGGGGCTGATACTGCCGCGAGCATCAGCATAGCCGCTGTTGCTTTGGCGGTCAGAGAAGCCAGAAATCGCTGTTTTTGCATGATATTTATGTTGTGTTAAAGAAATTTTTTTAAATTCTATACAAAATTACATTGTTACAATTACTAAAACTATAAATTTCGCTGTAATAATGCGGTTAATTTTCACGGCAAGCCGTCATTTTCCCGCTTAATTTTACGGAAATGGATGATAACAGTTTATGCAAAGATTTGAGTATAAGAAAGTTAAATTTTTTAAAGCTAAACTTCGCGTGTCTGATTCACTTATTCAAAAAATTTTTATTAACTTTGTGGCGTCAAGTTTTAACGATGCTCCATTGCGATGACCAATCTTTACCATAAAAACTACATAAGGACCATAACTACCCGTCTTATATTGTTTCTGTTGGTTGTCTCTGCCGTTGCGACTGCAGCTGCTGCGGAGGTCCATACGACGGTGCATGGCCTGCATTTCAATTCGTTCAACGAATCTCAGGGCAAGCGTACGTCGCTCTCGCTTAACGACGGCCAGCCGTTTGGGCTCTCCCGCGAGTTGAAACTGCAGTTCGATTTCGTGCTGCGTGACGGCGGCGTTTATTACGGCGACATTCTCAACATTCAGCCCAACGCCGGAAGCCCTGTCCGTCTGGCAATCCTGTTTGAGGATGGAAGCCCTCAGCTGGTTCTCATTCAGGATAATAAGATTACCCGTGTGACAGCTTTCCCGGTCAACAAATGGCAGACCGTAGGACTCAGTATCGACACCGAATCAAATAATATAGAGGTGTCGATGGACAGCGCGTCGCGGAAGATTCCGCTTTCCCTGAACAACTCCACCGAAGCTAAGGTTTCATTCGGGTTCCTTAATAAGATCTCGCGCGACGTGCCGTCGATGAGCCTCAGCAATATCAAGGTATGGGAGGACGGCGAGCTGACGAGAAACTGGCTGCTCAACAAACACGATGACTCGGTCTGCTATGACGAGGTGGCTCACTCTGCGGCCGAAGCGACTGATGGAATTTGGCTGATCGACGCTCATTCGCGGTTTACACCTATATTTAGTAAGGAGTATCCCTCCCCCGTGGATCTGGCTGTTGACACCCGAAACGGTATTTTCTCTGTGGTGGATGGTCAGCAGATTGAAAATTACGATGTTTATGGCAAAAAACTGAGCGTGGTGCCGGTGTCGGGCAATAGTCCGAGGCTTGTGGTCGGGAATGCATTCGTGTCCCCGCTGGATGGCAACCTGCAGATTTATGCCATTGAAAACGAGGCGGTTTCGGCGTTTGACCCTGCCAGCAGGTCATGGCAGAATCCTGAGGCTACTCAGGTTGAGGACGTCTCTTACAACCATGCCCGTGCCTGGAACCCTGCCGATTCCTCATATTATTTCTTCGGCGGCTACGGCCACTATCGTTACAGCAACGAGCTGGTCCGGCTGGATATGCGTACCCGCCAGTGGAGCAACGTGGACTATGAGCCGCTTCTCCCCCCGCGCTATGGCGCCGCTGCTGTCATCCATGACAATAACCTCTACATCTTAGGTGGCCGGGGCAACAAAGAAGGACGCCAGGAGATTACCACACATTCTTATTATACCCTCAACCGCATAGACCTCAGCACCGGGAAACAGGAACAGCTTTGGGCAATGTCCGACACATTAGTCGACACACCCCGTATGTTCCTTTCGTCTACGATGGTTTACAACGAGGCTGACAATTCGCTGTATGCGGTCTGTATGGGAGATGGCATTACGTTGATGAAATTCAGCCTCAAGGAGCCGGGATGGACTGATGTCTATCAGTTCGGCTTGGGCGAGGATGCCTTCGAGTTGTGCGACCTGACTCTTTACAACTGCCCTGAACAGAACCGCGTGCTTCTGGCAATCAATAAGATAAATACAAACAAGACTGCCACGGTACATGTCTTTTCGCTGGTGGCTCCGATTCTGACCATGGAAGATATCCGTCAGAGCGACTCTGAACCGGCCTCTTCGTCGCAGGCTGCGAAGATTCTGCTGTGGTGTGCTGTCGGACTTATTATTATTGGTGGCGGAATATGGTTCTATGTTCGCAGAAACCGCGGGCCCCGGAAGCCTGAGCCAGCCGTGGAGCCTCTGCAACCCGTAGTTCCCGATAAGAACTCCGAGCAGAATAAGGTTAAGGAAAGTGTGGCGGAACAGCCGGCCGAGCAGCCATCTGAACTTGCTGTCACCACTGCTGCGGTCTCGGAAGCAAAGGAGAGCGACTACAAACTGCTGCTGCCGAAGGTGCAGCACAAGTCCTTCATTCAGCTGTTGGGTGACTTCCGCGTGTTTGACCGCGAAGGACGCGACATTACCGTGCAGTGTACCCCCAAGCTCCGCGAGCTTTTGCTGGTGATTATCTTCAACTGCGAGCGCGAACGTTCGGGACACTTCCCGGCAGAACGTATCTCCGACCAGCTGTGGCCCGACAAAGACGGACTTGCAGCCCGTAACAACCGCAACGTGTCGCTGCGTAAGCTCCGCAGCTATCTCGAAGAGGTGGGGGACATCGACATCTCGGGCAACAACAGCGTGATCAGCATAAACTGGAACAATGTGATCTGCGACTACCACGAGGTGATGCAGGCCGCCAAACAGCTGGAGGCCGACCGGAATTCCGCCCGTGTCATCACTCAGGCCATGTTCGAAGACGATTCCCCGCTGGCCTACCTGCTGTCGGGCACACTGCTTCCCGACAACAACGATCCGTGGCTCGATGAATTCAAGGCGAAATTTTCCTCGCTGTCGCTCGACTATCTCGAGGATCTGCTGAGCGAGGAGATGAAGCGCAATCATGGCGACAATGTGCTGAACATCGCCGCCGTCATGCTCAAGCATGACCCGTTCAACGAGAGCGCCCTTGCCGCAAGATGCCGCGTATTGGTGAAATACAACAAGCGCGGTCTGGCCAAGAATATATATCAGAGCTTCTGCCGCAAGTACGAGGAAGCCATGAACGAGCCCTTCAAATACACCTTTGCCGACATCCTGGGCAGCGACAACAAAGGCTAGAATCCCTTCAGATAAGCGACAACAAAGGCTGGAATCCCTTCAGATAGTTGTGGCAACATATCTGTTGCACAAAAACTACACCACCAACCTGCTCCAACGATAGTCCCGGATAATCACCAATCTAACTGCCTGTTGGTCAGCTAACAGTTCCCGGCAGGGGAAGGCCAACATTAGGTCAGCAAGAAGCTCCCGGCAGGGGAAGGCTGAAAGCCTTCTTGTTTATGTAACCTCGCCTTAAAAATGGAGCGCAGCGGAATTTTTTAGGCGGAGTCCCCCCGAAGCAAACCCGGTGAAGGCCGAAGGTCTTCATGAACAATTACTTACGGACTGCCACGTCGGTTGATAACTCCACCAGCCGAAGATTTTTTAACACGGAACTGCACAGAACTAACGGAACTATTTTATAGGACGGGAACGTCAAACCGAACAACGGCGGAGCTTGCGCTCCTGAACGTTAACGGAAGCCTACGGGGCGACAAACCTTGATGGGAAACGGGGATCACAACGCAACGGAAGCCTACGGCGAATCAAGTTTTACCGCTGTAGGCTTCCGTTGTCGTTCTGCTCCAGAGTCGCGGTGTGGTTTGGGTTTAATTATTGTTAAGGGGTAGTGAAGTAGTGTTAATATAGCAAAAATATGTTTAATAGCAGGGTTTTGAGCGCTTAATTTTTCAAAAATGCGGCGTATTTGAAATTAACCGCAAAGTAATTGGGGATTACGCCGTTTTTTCGCTCATTATTTAATAAGCAGGTAGTAATTTCGGGCCATCAATTCTTCACTATCAATTTAACCTTAAAAACTTAAATGAAAAAAGCTAAACACTGCAGGACTCTCGAGTCTCCTTCCGGAAGGATGCAGAAGGTTGCAAGAATGTTCATGACATTGTTGCTCGCTTTGGCATTTTTGCCGGTTTGGGCCCAGACACGCCACATCACAGGTACGGTGTCTGATGAAAATGACGAACCCCTTGTGGGTGCCACAGTTAAGTTGACCGACAACTCCAAGGTTGTTGTCGTCACTGACATCGATGGTAAATTCGCATTGGACGCTACAGCCAAGAGCAAATCCCTTGAAGTTTCGTACGTAGGATATGAGACCCAGAAGGTGAATCTGACAGCTGCCTCCAACTATCGGATCGTACTGAAAGAGTCTTCCCACGAACTGGAGACCGTGGTCGTCATCGGTTACGGCAGCCAGAAGAAAGCAACCCTGACGGGTGCGGTTTCGGCCATCGACGGTAAAGAGGTGGCAGTCACCAAGAGTCAGGATGCCAAGAACATGCTTACCGGTAAAATCCCCGGCGTACGTGTGACACAGAACACTTCGGAGCCCGGTGAATTCGGCTACGGTAACTTCGATATCCGTGGTTACGGAGGCTCTCCGCTGATTGTTGTCGACGGTGTTCCCCGCGGTAACCTCGAGCGTATCGACCCCAACGAAATCGAAAGCATCTCCGTACTGAAGGACGCATCGGCAGCCGTCTACGGTGCCCGAGGCGGTAACGGTGTAATCCTCGTCACCACAAAGAAGGGTTCCGAAGGCCGCGCCAAGATCACCTACTCCATGTATTATGGTATCCAGACCCCGGCCGAAGTCCTTCGTCCTGTCGGCGCTGTTGACCGTATGATTCTCTCCAACGAGAAATCGATGCGCAGCCTCACCGACCCCCGACTCACCTACACCGACGAGCAGATGGATGCCTACCGCAACGGCACCCTCACCTCCACCGACTGGTATGACGCCGTAATGGCAAGCTCCGCTCCTCAGCAGCAGCACAACATCAGCGTAAGCGGCGGCTCGAAGACTGTCAATTACTTCATTAACTTCGGTTACATGGACCAGAAGGGTTTCCTGAAGTCCGACGACATTGACTATAACCGTTACAACTTCCGCAGCAACCTCGAAGCCACTCTGCTTCCCGGTCTGGTTCTGAACGCCAAGTTAGGCGCAATCATCGACAAGCGTTCCCGTCCCTATGTAGATGTATGGACAATCTTCGGTAACCTCTGGCGCAGTGTGCCCGATCAGTCTGTATATGCCAACGGCAATCCCGACTATCTCCAGAAGCCCGACCAGGATATCCCCAACCCCGTGGCTTCCATGACTAAAGACCAGAGCGGTTACAAGGAAAACCAGAACAAGATTTTCTCCTCCTCTTTCGAGGCCCGCTACGATCTCCCCTGGGTGAAGGGTCTGCAGATCCGCGGTATGTTCAGCTACGACAACACTATCCGCGACAATGCCACCTGGCAGCAGGAGTACAACGAGTACACTTACGATGCCGCAACCGACACCTACACCAAGTATCCCAAGAACGGTCCCAACAAACTGTCCCGTTCCTACAACAACAACTGGTCTACCCTGTGGCAGGCAGCTGTAAGCTACGATAATGAATTCTACGACCACCACGTAGGTGCCCTCCTCCTTTACGAGGAAACCTACTCCAGAGGCGACGATATCAGCGCATCGCGTTTCTTCACTCTCCAGATTCCTTACCTCTACGCAGGCGACGCCGAGAATCAGGTCGGCAACGGCGGCAACCTCACCGAAGTTGCCCGTAAGGCCCTCGTCGGCCGTGTTAACTACGACTATGACGGCAAATATCTGTTTGACTTCTCGTTCCGCTACGACGGTTCCTCGATCTTCAACAAGGGTCACAAGTGGGGCTTCTTCCCCAGCGTATCGGCCGGCTGGCGTATCAGCGAGGAAAAATTCATCAAGGATAACTTCGACTTTGTAGATAACATCAAGCTCCGCGGTTCTTACGGTGAGATGGGTGATGACAGCGCCGCAAACTGGCAGTTCATCTCCGGTTATAACTACCCCAACACCTCCGGCGGTGTCTACAACAACTACCCCAAGGGCTACGTTTTCGGCGGCGAAGTCGTGAACTCCCTCGGTTTCCGCTCCGCTCCCAACCCCAACCTGACCTGGTACAAGATCAAGACAGCCAACATCGGTCTTGACTTCCTGCTCTGGCGAGGCCTCCTTGGCGCTACCTTCGAAATCTTCCAGCGCGACCGCTCCGGCCTTCTTGCCAACCGCAACGCCACCGTTCCCGGTACTTTCGGAAGCACCCTGTCGCAGGAGAACCTCAACAGCGACCGTGTACGCGGTTTCGAACTCGAACTGACCCACAACAACCGCATCGGCGACTTCACCTATTATGTAAAGGGTAACCTGTCGCTCACCCGCGCCCAGCGCCGCTACGTGGAGCGCAACCCCTCCGGCAACTCTTACGCCGACTGGACTTCGACCACCAACACCAACCGTTACAACGATATCTGGTTCGGTTACACCGGCAACGGCCGCTGGGAAAGCTTCGAGCAGATCGCCAACTCCCCCACATACGGTATGGGCAACGGCCAGAATGCAACCCTCCCCGGTGACTACATCTACGAAGACTGGAACAACGACGGTGTGATCGACGGCAACGACAAGCACCCGATCGCAACTACAATCTCGCAGGGCAGCGAGGCCCGCGACAAGCGCAACTTCCCGCTGATGAACTTCGGCCTTACCCTCGGCGGTACATTCCGCGGCTTCGACCTGTCGATGACCTTCCAGGGCGCGGGTATGTCCTACGTAGCTTACGGCGACCAACTTTCCTCCCCGCTGGGATGGAACGGTAACGCTCTCGAATACTTCCTTGACCGTTGGCATCCGACCGACCCCAAGGCTGACCCGTACGATCCCAGCAATGTCTGGATTCCCGGCGAATATGCCTACGGCGGCAAGACCCCCGACCTGAACTCCACATTCTCCATCCAGAAGGGCGACTACCTGCGTCTGAAGACTCTCGAAGTCGGCTACACCTTCCCCATCAAATGGACCGGCGTGGTAGGCATCCAGGCACTCCGCATCTATGCCAACGCCTACAACCTGTTCACCATCACCGGCGTGAAGGGCATGGACCCTGAAAAGCCCGCACAGCTCTACGGCCAGATGTACCCGCTGAACCGTTCTTACAACTTCGGTCTGAGCGTTCAATTTTAATCAGATTATCAAAAAGGCAAACAATCATGAAACTTAGACATATCATAGCATCAGTAGTTCTGAGCGGACTGATGGTCGGTTGCAACGACCTGGACATCGAGCCGAAGAACATCCTCTCGGGATCTGCTGTGTATAACGAAAGCGGTATCACCGCTTTCATGGCGGCCCTCTACGGCCGTCTCCCCATGGAAGACTTCAACATGACCACCGATGGCGGCGGCAAGCAGGGCTTTTTCGGCTGGAACTGCATCGCCTGGGACATGACCGCAACCGGCGAGACCGTGAACGGTAACGTCGAAGGTATGGTTGCAGGCGACCTGCAGCGCGGCTACTGGAGCGAAGCCTACCAGATCATCCGTCAGGCCAACACCCTCATCCAGGACCTCCCCAGCTACGAAGGCTCCATCCCCGGTGTCCCCGAATGGATCGCCGAGGCCCGCTTCATCCGCGCCTACACATACTTCGCCCTGGTGAAGCGCTACGGCGGTATGCCCCTCATCACCGAGCCTCAGGTTCTGGGTTCCGACGACAGCTCCCTCTGGGTTGCCCGTTCATCCCACAAGGAGAGCGTTGACTTCATCCTCGAGGACCTCGACTACGCAATGGAACACATGACCACCGAGAAGGTCGCCGGCCGCGCCAACCGCTATGTGGCAGCCGCCTTCAAGAGCCGCGTTGCCCTCTACGCAGGTTCCGTAGCCCGCTACGGCGGTCTGTATGACTACACTGCCGAAGACGGTGTGCAGGTGATGGGTATCCCCGCCGACGCTGCCAACGATTACTTCCAGCAGGCTTACGACGCAGCTGTGGCTACCGACGCCGGCGGTTACTCGCTCTACGAAGGTGACGCCGACAAGGCTGTGAACTTCCGCAACATCTTCGAGAAGGCCGACAACAGCCCCGAATCCATCTTCATCCGCCAGTACAATATCAATAATAATGTACACAGCTTCGATGCCGTCTATTGCCCCGAGCGCATGACCAGCACCTACGGCGCACGTTACAACGTTACCCTCGACTGGGTTGAGCTCTTCGACGGTCTGCCTCTGGATCCCGCTACCGGTTATCTGAAGACCACCGACGACAACGGCAACTACATCGTCTACAACGACGAGAAGGAGCTCTTCAAGAACGCCGAACCCCGTCTGAAGGGTAGCATCATGATGCCCGGCGAGACCTACAAGGGTATCGAGCTCGACATCCGCGCAGGTATCATCAAGGAGAGCGTTGACCCCTCCACCCCCATAGCCAAGTTCGTGAATGACGACGGTCAGACCACCACCGCCTGGAATCAGGCCGACAACGCCGCATGGTTCAATGCCAACGTCCTCACCACCACCGGCAACATGCAGAGCCAGACCGACCAGGTCGTTATCTCCACCGGCGAGAAGCTGAACCGCAACGGTCAGGACGGCCCCACCAACTCCGGCGGCAGCCCCCGCGGTACCCGTACCGGTTTCCACGGCCTGAAGTGGATCAACACCTCCTGGTCCAAGGCTGAGACCCAGCTGCACGTTGGTGTACAGAGCTGGATCGACATCCGCTATGCCGAAGTGCTCCTCAACCGCGCCGAAGCAGCTCTGGAACTCGCCCAGCACGGCGTGACCAGCTATGCCGGCAAGGACATGAACGCCGAAGCTCTGGATTGCCTCAACAAGGTCCGCTCCCGCGCAGGCGCCACCCTGGCTACTGCCGCCGACCTCACCTCCGAGGAGATCGTCAACGAGCGCGGCACCGGCATCAACTCCTTCGTGTTCGCTCCCACCAAGGGTCTGCGCGCCATCCGCGTAGAGCGCTACAAAGAGCTCGCTTTCGAGCACAAAGTATTCTGGGACCTCCGCCGTTGGTTCACCTTCGACGAGCAGATCAAGAACTACCGCCGCCGTATGCTTGCTCCCTTCCTCTTCGCCAAGGGTGCCAAACTCGATGCTGCAGGCAATCCTACCGGCAAGTACATCTACGATACCCGCTGCTGCATGTGGGGCGCCGGCAACATCACCTTCGCCAGCCGCTACTACTACGACCGCATCCCCGACAGCGAACGTAAGATCAACCCGCTGCTGATGCAGAACAACCAGTACTAATATACCCGGTGAGCTTAAGTCACAAACAACCCAATTACGAATAAGGTTATTATGAAACTTCGCAATATAAAGTTTATCATGTTGTCGCTCATGGCTGCCATGACGCTGGTGTCCTGCGAGAAAGACAACTACGAGGAGCCCAAGGCCGGAATCGCCGGGCATATCTATGACCAGGACGGCAACCCGCTGCAGGTTTCCGTGGGCCAGGGCAGCATGTCGATCCGCATCATCGAGACTTCGTTCTCCCACGGCGACGAATCGATTGTGGTCACCCCCCAGTACCTGAACATGAAGCAGGATGGCACATACCGCAACGACAAGCTGTTCGCCGGCACATACGCCGTAGTGCCCTGGCAGGGCGCCTTCTACGAAAACGATGAGGTCGACGAAATCGGCCGCTCCGTTGACCTCCGCGACGGCACCGTCACCGAGGTGAACTTCACTGTCACCCCCTATCTGCGCCTCGAATGGGTCAAGAAACCCTACGTTGACCCCGCCGACGGCAAGATGAAGGCTTCCTTCCGCTTCTTCCGCAACGCAAAGGAGGGTTACGCAATGCCCGAGCTCGGCGACTGCTGCATGTGGATTTCCCGCACTCAGTTCTGCGGCACCGAGGGTGACGGCAACTACACTCCGGGTCTCACCAAGATCACTCCCGAAATGGAGGGTACGGAGATTATGCTCGAATCCAAGATTGCCGTGAAATACGACATGAAGTACTGGGTAAGAATCGGCGCCCGCTGCAAGGATACTTACCAGAAGTATAACTTCACCGACATCGCAGAAATTGAATATTAATTCCGCGTTCGCACAAAACAAATCAGATCATGAAAATAAATCACTTTAAAAAAATAGGCATGTATGCCATCGGACTGCTCGTGGCATCCGCACTGCCTATGTCGCTCAGCTCCTGCAGCGACAGTGATGACGAAACCAGCAAGGTTGGCGCCCTGACGATCGGCACCGAACAGTTCGACTACGAGTTCTCGGCCGAGGGTGATCAGATCATCGAAATACCTTTCACCAGCACCCACGACTGGACTGTCGAAGTGGCCGACGCCAATGTCGACTGGCTGCAGTTCGCCCGCATGGAGGGTCATCCCGGCTCACACACTCTCTTCATCCGTGTGACCAAAAACGAGAAGGCCGACCGCTCCACTTCCTTCACTCTGAAAAGCGATGTCGGCTCGCAGACCTTCACCGTCAGCCAGTCGCGCACCGATGCGCTGATCATCTCCAACAGCGACAAGTATCAGGACCTCGCTTATCAGGGTGGCGAATTCGAAGTTACCTTCGACACCAACCTCGGTGATTTCGTTATCAACACCGAATATGAGGCCGGCACAGAACCCTGGATTGAGCAGGTTGCGAAATCCCGCGCTCCCATGGTCAGCAACACCCTGACCTTCAAGTATGCCGAGAACCCCGAGGGTGGCTCGCGTACGGCTCACATCTACTTCAGCTCGAAGGTAAGACCTGAAATCAAGGACACCCTCGACGTTACCCAGATCGGCGCTCCCGTTCCTGCCGCCAAGATTCTGAACAAGGAAGCCTTCGCCAATCCTCTGCGTGGCGTTGCCCAGCAGGTGGTTGTGAACATCGAATACAAGTATCTCGACGATTTCCACTGGGAAGTTACCTCCGAGGACGGCAATGACTGGTACAACGCAGCTCTCGGCGACAATGTCATCAACATCCAGCTGACCGATAACGCCGGAACCGCCAACCGCGCTCTGAAAGTCCGCATCTGGGGCTCCAATGCCCAGTATGGCCGCAACCTTAGCGACGACGTCACCATCACCCAGGCTCCCGACACCCGCTACCACGCCGGCAACGGCAAGAGCATTGCCGAAATGATGTCGGAGAAGGGCGTCGACCAGGCTACTCTCGAGTCCATCGAAGTTGTGGGCCAGCTGAGCGAAGACGACTTCAAGCTGCTCCGCAAGATGGCCAAGGACAATTCGCTGAGCTACATCGACCTCTCCGGTGCCACCAACACCGAAATCCCCTCGTTCAACGCATCGAAGGACAACAACGACGGTTGCTTCAACGGCTGCGTACACCTGGAAACCCTGATTCTTCCCCAGAACGGCAACATCAAGTACATCCCCATCAACATGTGCCGCAACTGCTCCGCTCTGAAGGAAATCCGCATACCCGAAGGTATCGAATATGTCGACCGCCACTCCTTCGCCAACTGTACGGCAATGGAGGTAATCTGGCTCCCCAGCACCCTCCAGTATCTCTACGGCTGCTGTTTCGAGAAGATTCCTCTGAAAGAGGCTCACCTCCGTTGCCTCCCGATGCAGGTTCTGCAGGTACGCCGTGGTACCGACACTCCGACCACCATCTCCGAGGTGTTCATGAATACCGGCAACATCTACAAGAAGGCCAAACTGTATGTTCCCGCCGAGTATCTTGAAATCTACCTCAAGCCCGAACCCACTCTGGAGGATCTCGGTCTGAGCGAATGGCCCCTGAAGCCCGGCAGCACTGATGAACATGTCGACGGCAAGACCTTCTCCTGGGTCGGAACCAATGAAATTGTAGCAGAATAACCATCGTAATTCAATTTTCGCAAGTCCGACGTTGAGGTTCGGCGGTTTGAACATAAACACACCCTGACCTTGACTGGGCTTGCGAAAATTTGATTTTATACCATTTGAATTAAATCCATGAAAGTAAAAAACATATTGGCTATCCTGGCCGCATCGGCTCTCCTCTTCAGCTGCTCGAAAGATGATGAAATGGTTTATATCCCCGATGACGGCCCGACCAACAACGGGGGCAACTCCGGCGATAACAAAGATGACGAGCCGGTGGAGGACACCAGCGACACCCCCGCGGCTGTTAAGTTCAAGAGCTTCCGCGGAATGGTGATGTGCGGTTACCAGGGATGGTTCAACACCCAGAGCGACGGCGCCAACAAGGGGTGGACCCACTACACCGCCACCGGTTTCAACCGCTTTGCTCCCGGTTGCTGCAGCATCGAATACTGGCCCGACATGTCGGAATACACCAAGGCTTACGACACCCAGTTCAAATATCCCGACGGCGAGACCGCCCAGATTTTCAGCTCCTATGACTACGAGACCGCCGACCTCCATTTCAAATGGATGAAGGAGTACGGCATCGACGGCGCTATCATCCAGCGTTTCAAGAGCGCCGTGGAGAATACCTCCAATCCCGAACCTGCAATCAAGGTTATCGAGAACTGCATCAAGGCTGCCGAGAAGTATGGCGTAGCCATCATGCTGGAGTATGACCTCAGCGGTCTGTCGGAAAAAGACGACGTTCAGAAATTCATCGATGACTGGAAGATGCTGAACGACCGCTTCCACTTCACCGACCCGAACAAATGCCCCAACTACCTCTGGCAGAACAACAAGCCTCTGCTCGGTTTCTACGGCATCGGCCTTTACAAGGACACCAAGACCGACACCCCCGCACAGTATCTGAAGATGTTCGACAATATGTTGGGACGCGACGGCGTGCCCGGAGCTCTCTCGTATTTCGCCGGTACCGGTTATTACTGGCAGGACGGCCGGAGTGCCTCCAACTCCGATGCCAAGGACTTCGCTGAATGGGAGCCTGTCTACAAACGTTGTGCGGTAATCTCCCCCTGGGCTGTAGGTCGTTTCAGCAGCATGAATGCTGTGGATGGCAAGGTGACCACCATCGCCAAGGATGCCAAGTGGTGCGACGACAACAAGATCGTCTATGCTCCCGTGGCTTTCCCCGGTTTCTCCTGGCGCAACACCCAGACAAAATGGAACAACGGCACTCCTCAGTTCCCCAAGGATGAATACGACGCTATCCCCCGTCTGGCCGGCAAGTTCTTCTGGTATCAGATCGGCACATATATCAACAATAGCGCCGACGCAATCTTTGTCGCCATGTTCGATGAAATCGACGAAGGCACAGCCGTGTTCAAATGTGCCAAGAAGGATCGCACCCCCCTCAATTCGAGCAGTGTGAATCCCGACGGCAAGTTCCTCACCTACGACGAAGTTGAAGACAACGGCTACTATATGTTCCTCTGTGGCGAGGCCCACAAGTGGCTGAACGGCTCCAAGGGATATAACCGTGCCGCCCCCCCTTCGATGTAATAGTAATTAACAACAATCACTGTTCCCCGGCAGCCGCCTCTCTGCTGCCCGGGGAACAGAACTTCAACAGTATATATTATGGCTACAACTTATATGAAGCGAATAGCTCTGATGCTGGCGGCTGTGACTTCATTATCGGCAGTGGCTGATGACATGAAGGCTTACCGCAACGACTTCTCGGATCCCAACCAGAAGCTCGTAACCGTAGGGCGCGGTTCCACCGCAATCAGCGACGGCATGCTGGTGTCCCGCGACAACTACGCCCTTTTCGGCACGCCCGACATGAAGAACTATTCGGTCACCTTCCGAGCTCGCACTCCGAGGAATCAGGAGCAGGTGCAGATCTGGAGCGGTTTCCACGCCGGCAACCGTTTCGACCGCTATGTTCTCGGCATCAAGGGTGGACTTATCAACAACATGATGCTGATGCGCATGGGCTACAAGGGCAACGACGAGCTCATGGCCGTGCGCAAGCTCGGTTTCTCGCCGCAGCCCGGCGAGTGGATTAAAGTGCGAATTGACGTTGTCGGCAACCGCATGCGCGTGTTTGTCAATGACAACGAGCTGCCGCATATCGACGTTACTGACCCCCACGGAGATCTCGCTGCCACCGGCGGCGTCACCCTCGGCGGTGCCTGGATTCCGGCTCAGTTTGACGACCTGACAATCACCCCGCTGGCCGATAACGCCCTGAACGGCGTGAGCGACACCGAATGGAGCAACCCCCTGACTGCCGCTCAGAAGGAGGCCATGCGCAAGCAGCAGCGTGCTGCCTTCAAGGGTAAGTCGCTCGCCAAACTCGACGACACCCGCACCGAGCTGAGTCTCGACGGCGACTGGCTGTTCATGCCCGGTTACAGCAACATCAGCGAGACCGAGGCTGTCAGCCCCGACCAGGCCGACGCCAACTGGCATGTGATGAATGTGCCTGACTTCTGGAACCCCATCCGCATCTGGCTCCACGGCGAGACTATGGGCACTCCGCGAGGCCACATGCCGAAGGGTGTCTCCGATACTTACTATCAGCAGGAGACCGACCGCTGCGAGAACTACACTTTCGACTACAACAAGACCAACGACGCATGGTACCGTCAGTGGGTGACCCTCCCCGAGGGTGTCCAGAACAAGACCATGCAGCTCACTTTCGACGCCGTCAGCCGCACCGCTGAGATTTACATCAACGGCAAGAAGGTCACCACCCATATCGGTATGTACGGCCAGATCGACGTTGACGCCACCGGTCTGCTCCATCCGGGCAAGAACCTGATTGCCATCAGGGTAATCGGCAAGACCGCCGGCGAGAACACCAAGAGCATCGACTTCTACTATTCCTCCGTGCGCGAAAGCGAGCAGGAGGACGGCAAGGTTGATGCCGGCACCGACATCGTCAAGGATCTGCCCCACGGTTTCTACGGAGGCAACCCTGCCGGCATCTGGCAGCCGGTGAAGCTCACCATCACCAATGCCGTGAAGGTTTCCGACGTCTACATCAAGCCGTCGCTGACCGGTGCCACCTTCGAGGTGACCCTGCAGAATCTCGGCAAGGATAAGCAGACCGTGACCCCCGCTACCCTCATCACCGACCGCGAGACGGGAAGCACCCTGTTTGACGGTAAGGAGGAAAAGGTGACCCTGAAACCGGGCGAAACCAGAACTGTCATCTACACCGTCGACGGCCTGAAGCCCCGCCTGTGGTCTCCCGAGCACCCTAATCTCTACGACTTCAGCTTCTCGCTCCTCGACAAGAAGGGGAACGAGCTCGATACTTTCACCGAGACCTCCGGTTTCCGCACCTTCGAGATCCGCGACGGTCTCTTCTACCTCAACGGCCACAAGTACTGGCTCCGCGGCGGCAACCATATTCCGTTTGCCCTCGCGCCCAACGACCGCCGTCTGGCCGACACCTTCATGCAGTACATGCGCCGCGGCAACATCGACGTAACCCGTACCCACACCACCCCGTGGAACGAACTTTGGCTCGACGCCGCCGATGAGAACGGTATCGGTGTGAGCTTCGAAGGCCAGTGGCCCTGGCTCTTCCTCCACTCCACTCCGCTGCCTTCCCGCCAGCTGCTCGACTTCTGGCAGAACGAATACCTCGGCCTGCTGCACAAGTACCGCAATCACCCCAGCATCTTCTTCTGGACCGTGAACAACGAGATGAAGTTCTACGACAACGACAACGACCTGGAGCGCGCCAAGGAGAAGTACCGCTACATCTCTGCCACCGTGCAGAAGATGCGCGAGGTGGATCCCACCCGTCCCATCTGCTTCGACTCCAACTACCAGGCCAAGGGTAAGGACAAGAAGTACGGCAAGGCGTTCATGGACTCCATCGACGACGGCGATATCGACGATATGCACGCATACTACAACTGGTATGACTACTCGCTGTTCCGTTTCTTCAACGGCGAGTTCCAGGAGCGGTACAAACTCCCCGACCGCCCGCTGATCAGTCAGGAAATGTCGACCGGTTATCCCAATAACGAGACAGGACATCCCACCCATTCCTATCAGATCATCCACCAGAACCCGCAGTCGCTGATCGGTTACGACTGCTACGACTTCGCCGATCCGAAGTGGTTCAAGAACACTCAGGCTTTCACAACCGGTGAGCTGGCCGAGGCTCTGCGCCGCAGCTGCGACAAGTCCTCCGGTATCATGCACTTCGCGCTGCTGACATGGTTCAAGCAGGTTTATGATGCCGACAAGATTCAGCCCTGGCCCACCTACTACGCTCTGTCGAGAGCGCTGCAGCCGGTGCTCGTCAGCGCCGAACTCTGGGGCCGCCATCAGTATGCCGGCGAGAAGCTCGCCACCCGCATCTGTGTGGTGAACGACCTCGAGGAGGGACGCACCCTTGAGCCCTCGATCCTCCGCTGGGAACTTGTCGATGACCGCGGCAACGTTATGAAGAACGGCGAAATGGCCGTCGGAAGCGTGGAGCACTACACACGCCGCTGGGTTGACTCCGAGATTGTCATCCCCGAGACCCTCCCCGCCGATAAGGTCAATGCCAAACTCCGCCTGAAGCTCACCGAGAACGGTCTGCCCGTGTCGGAGAATGTCTACGACCTGCTGCTCACCACCCGCGACTGGACTAAGGCCACCGCATCCGCCGACACCAAGAAGGCTGATGTGAAGGTTATCAATGACCAGCACAGCGTCACCGACAAGGAAGCCAAGGAGCTGCGCCAGTTCTGCGAGAGGGGCGGACAGCTGCTCTTCCTCAACAGTAATGAGGTCGCCAAGGCTGTATTCCCCGAACACATCGTAAGCTGGAACGTACCCACCGAGGGTGACATCACCTTCATGGAGCGCAACGACAGCCCCGTGTTCGACGGCATCGAACCTCTGGAACTCCGCTATTTCAACAACAACCTCCGCGAAATCCCGACAGCCTGCAACACTACGATGCAGATCAACCGCGGCGAAAACGTCACCGAGCTTGCCGGTCAGATCAAGATTCACGCCTACATCGACGGTGGTGGCGAAAAGGCCCGCGTCGACCGCATCAACCAGCTGCGCGGCTTCACCATGGTCGGCATCGACTGTGGCAAGGGACGTGCCATCGTCTCGACAATGGCAACCCAGAAGGCCGACACCGACCCCATCGCTGCCCGCCTCCTGAACAACATGGTCGCCACCCTGGAGCAGGGCCTCCCCTTCACCCCCTCCCTGTAAGCAGCCGCTGTTCACTGTAATAAGCAACCGCTCTCATCTGTAATAAACAGATACTTATTAAGATAAAGCAGTAACTATTTCTCTCCAATTGTAAAGTCCGCTGTCGGCCCGGGTCAGGTCGCAGCGGACTTTTTTCCAATAAAAATCGATTTTAAGTCTATGTTAAGCATAATGTTATATGTGTGTTATGCGGCGGATGTTAACTTTGCAAAGGAATTAAATCTGATATCACTGATATAACATAGGTATGAAAAAGATATTTACCGGATTGGTCTGGATGATGGCGGTGGGCGCCGGCACCGCTGTGGCTGCTGATTATACACCGAATTATCAGCTGATCAACAATCCGGATTACCCGACCAATGACCTGGCTGTCGCCACTTACAATCTGATGGACTACGGTGTTGATAACACCGGGCAGGAGGACTGCACGTCTACAATCAACACCTTGCTTCAGAAGCTCAACGGGGCTTCCGGCGCCGGCAGCATCGGCGATTATAAGAATATCACCGGCGGGGTGCTGTATATCCCTGCGGGGCGCTATCTTGTCAGGGGGCACATAAAGGTGCCGCGCGGTGTGACTATCCGCGGTGACTGGCGCAAGCCCGACGGCAGCAGTGAGCTGCAGGGTACGGTGCTGGTGATCCGTCCGGAGGCGTCCTCCACCGGTGTTACCGACGAGTCGAAGGCCGCTGTAGTGATGCAGCCCTCAACCGAGCTGAGCAACCTCACCTTCTGGTATCCCGACCAGTCGGTCGGCAATGTCACTCCTTATCCTCCGACGGTGCGCTACGGCTACGACGGTTACTGGGGCAATGACTACTGCAACGTCCGTCACTGCACTTTCGTGAATTCCTATATCGGCATCAAGTTCAGCGAGAAGAACGGTGGCGGCTGCCCGAATGTCTTCGATGTGTACGGCACGCCCCTCTCCGAGGGTATCGTTATGGACAATATCGCCGACGTCGGCCGCTTCGATCATATCTCCTTTTCGCCTGACTACTGGGCAGAATCCGGTCTGGACGGGGTTCCTTCGGCCGGCGAAATCCGGGCTTATACCCGCCGGAATGCAACCGGCATTGTGATGCGCCGAAACGACTGGTCCTACACCTGCAATTTCGAGGCCGACGGCTACAACATCGGTTTTCATGCCGACCATTCAACCGTCGATGCCGGAGGCCGTCCCAACGGTCATAACTACGGCTTCCGCTTCACTGACTGCGCTACAGGCATTATGGTCAGCGAAAGCAGCAACTCCGGCATCATGTTCACCCGTGTCGACATCTCGGGCTGCGACGAGGGTGTTCACTCCCGCGGAGGGGTGGGCCCCGTGCAGTTCCTCGGGTGCGACATCCGGGCGCGGCGGTCGATCTTCACCGAGCTTTCGGGCGGAACAGGACTGATGTTGCAGGAGTGCACGGTCAGCGGTCCGGCGGACATTATGGGCGGACATTTCACGTCGGTAAACAGCACATACGACAGCGAGGTGATTATCGGTCCGGTGGCGCGCAGCATCTTCACCGGCAACAAGTTCACCGGCAACGGCCATCTCACCGACAGGTCGATCTACCAAAGCTGTTACAGCGCGGCTCCCGTAGCCGCCAAGGCGCTCCCCGAATTCCGCGACGAATGGATGGAAATCAAAGAGACGCGCCCGGCGCGCGCAGCGCTCTATGTGGTCACGGATGCGGAATTCGGTGCCAAGGGTGTAGGCATACTGACCGATCTTGCGTCGCAGCCCGACAACTCCGGAGCCATTCAGGCGGCCCTCGACAAGGCCGGACGCGAGGGTGGCGGCATCGTATACATCCCGGCCGGACATTACCGCATGGACCGTGGCCTGCGCATCCCCTCCGGAGTGGAACTGAAGGGTGCCGGCGACCTGGCTTCGGTGCCTAAGGGGCAAGGCGCGATTCTTGAGGTCTGGAATGTGAACGAGGGGAATGAAAACGCCGATGCATTCATCATGATGGAGCAGGGGAGTGGTCTGCGCGGCGTGCACTTCAATTACCCTAACCAGAAGAATATCACCGACATAAAGAAATATCCCTATACCATCCGCGGCAACAAGGACTGTTATATCGTGAATGTCGCAGCCCGCACCGCCTACCGGGTGCTTGACCTTTTCACCAACAAGTGCGACAACCATTATGTTGACTATCTTGCGGGTCACGCCTATATGAATGTGATTCGTGTCGGCGGCGGTTCGGAAAACGGGCTGATCTCCAACATTCAGTTCAATACGATTGCTTATGCCTGCGGCGACGAGACGAAGTTCGGCTCATGGCCCAACAGTGAGTCCTGCAAGGACAACTCCGTCAGCTCCAAGGTTTACGGACAGAATTATGAGCATCTCGATTTCTTCATCGTCGGCGACTGCCGCGGGGAGGTACTCTACAATAATTTCCTGTTCGGGTGTCACGAGGGCCTGCGTTTTCAGAAGGACAGCGGCCGGGGCGCGGTGAACTGCCATTCGCTGGGCAATGCCGTCGACGGTGCGGTCAACACGGTGGTTATCAACGGGCTGGGCTCGGACCTCGACCTTATCAACAGCCAGATTGTGGCCCTGAACCACGACAAGGCTTCCGACATCCTCGACTATCCGCTGGAGGCCTGTTTCTTCGCTACATCCGCCGGGCTGGACAAGACGGTAAATTTCTTCTCGAGCAACATCTGGGGCGGCGGCAATTATATGTTCAATGCTCATGGTGGTGCGCTCAATATGTACCTGACAAATATGGCGGCTTCGGGCGCTAAACACACGTTCAGTTCTGCCGGCAGCTCCCGGATAAATGTTGTGGGCGGTTACATCCAGAATGTGAAGAAGATTACCGACAATTCCACCTCTACTTCCCATACCTCGGTGAAATCCACGGTGTTCGATCCGACCGGTCAGTCAGGTTCGTGGGCTGCCAGCGAGAACAATCTCACCGTTTCCTGGGTGATGGACGACGTGTCGGTGATGCTCCCGCGCTCCGGATGGTCGGCAACATCGAACCGCAACAACGGCAATGCCTACCGGGCCATCGACGGCTCCAGCTCGACCCGCTGGGACACTTCGGCCGGCCAGAACAGCTGCTCCGGGACCTGGCTCAATATCAATATTGGTAAATCATTGACGTTCAATAGTATAATCCTTGACTCCACAGGCAGCCCCAAAGATGGCCTGGGCAGCTTTAAGGCGGAGGTTTACACAAACGGCCGCTGGGTCGAGGTTGCTTCCGGCGCCAACGGGGGTGCCACAACCGTGATTACCTTCGACCCGGTGACCGCCTCGCAAGTGCGCATAACCCTGAATTCGACAACAAAAACCAACTATTGGTCGGTCCATGAGTTCTATCTCGCCAACCTCGACATGACCACCGGCATCGATGAGGTCCTGGCTGATGCCGCCCCGGACAGCTATAGCTCCGTCGAGGTCTACACCCTCGCCGGCCTTCATGTCGCCACCCTGCCGACAGCCTCCGCCATGTCCACATCTGCGGTGGATGCCACCCTGCTCTCCTCTCTCACCCCGGGTGTCTCTCTCACCCCGGGTGTATACATCCTTGCCTACCTCTCCGACGGCCACCTCGTAAAATCCACCAAAATCCTCATCGGCCGCTAGGCCTAAAGGTCTGGCTCGGAACGTTAACGGAAGCCTGACGGCACTCCCAAGTTTGCCACCCCGTAGGCTTCCGTTAACGTTCAGGAGCGGAAGCTCCGCAGCTGTTCGGTTGACGTTCCAGAGACAAATTTGCTTCCGTTAGTTCCGGGTAGCTCCGTGTTAAACGATATTCCAGCACGCGGAGTTAAAAGATGTTGCGGGGAATCTCGAAAGTCTGTGTTCATGAAGACCTTCGGCCTTCAACGTGTTTGCTTCGGGGGGATCCCCGGCTAAAAAATGTCGCTGTGCTCCATTTTTAAGCCGGGGTTAGGTAAACAAGAAGGCTTTCAGCCTTCCCCCGCCGGGGGCTTCTTGCTGACCATCCGGCTGTCAAGTTAGCGATTGCCGGGGGCTGCTGGCTGACAAGCCGGCTGCCGACCTTACCCTGCCAGGGCTGCGGGCTGACCACCGGGAGTTCGGCCTTCTTATTGATTATGTTGCGGAGCGGATTGGGTGGAGCAGATTGGGGGAGCGAGAAGCCCCCGGCAGGGCAAGGCCAAAGGCCTTGATGTTTACGAAACCGGGCCTTAGCGCCCGTCAGGGAGCTTAGGCCCGGCTCCGGTCAGGCAACATCGGGTGAAGGCCGAAGGTCTTCATGATCAGCATGTTTGCTTGGCCGAGATTGCCTCTTGTTCATGGATGGCTTTCGGTCTTCACTCCCTTCTCTGATAAGGGGATAAAAAGTCCGGGCCTTAAGGGCGCGGGGCGCGCCTTAAGGCCCGGAGATTTATGGGGATGTAAGGGGATTTACGGGGAGGGGTATTTCCCTGGTGGGGGATTTACGGGGAGGGTGATTTCCCGGGAGGGGGATTATGGGTCCGGATCAGAGGCGGACTTTGGTGGCGCGGTTGCCCTGAACGCGGATGAATACGCCGTTCTCGGGGTTGGCGACGGGCTGGCCCTGGAGGTTGTAGTACTTCACTTCGGAGTTGGCAGCGTCAGGAGCGATGGCGCTGATGCCGGACTGGTTGGTGGAGAAGGTTACGTTGATGGGAATGGGTTCACCACCGGTGTTGGTCCACATCACTGCAATTGTCATGTTGACAACATTGTCACGAATGGTGCCGTCGACTGTGACGTCGGCTTCAATAGCGCCCTCGAGGAGCTGCATGCCGTTTGCAACGCCGTGGTAGGTCTTGACGCCGTCAGCTTCAGTGACAGTCACGTCGTTGACAGCGATGTCTCCGAGTGGCAGGGGGGAGCCGCCCATATCGAGAACGAAGTTGGGGAGCAGGAAGTCGCAGAGTCCGTTGCCTTTGGGGGTGATTTCAATCTGTGCCGGCTGGTCGGTGGCGATAGCGGTGCCGCTCATTTCAATGTTGAGGTAACCGTTATAGGTCTCGGGTTCCGCGGCATAGATGAGCTTGACGTCGTCTACGGTCAGCATGTTGCCGTTGCCTACGACGGATGCGCCGCCGAAGTAGTCGCCGGAAGCGAGGATTACGTTGATATACTCGGGGGTAGCATCGGAGAGGTATTCGAAGTCAGCGTGGAAGAGGGTCCAGTCGGAGGCATCTTCGGTGATGGTGGCGATGATTTTGCCGATAAGTTCGGCGTCGTCGGTCTTGGTGACAGCACCGCCCTGGCAATCATCCATAGAGTAACCGAGGACGCAGCGGTCGCGGTCAACCATTGTCTGCTTGATGGGGTCGCCGGCCATTGTGATGGTTACGGGGACTTCTTCCTGGGTCCAGTGACCTTTCCAAAGATAAGCCACTACGGTCGACTGTTCGCCGGGCTTGTAGGTGTCGGGGTTCTCGTCACCTTCAGGAGCGGTGGCGCGGGAGCGCTTGTAGTAGAATTCGAGGGATTTGGGGCGCTTGGTGAATTCCATGCCGCCGAACGCGCCGCCGTCGCTGTTGTTGATGGAATTTCCAGTCCAGGAGAATGACGGCATTGCGGTAGACCAGGTTGTGCCGAGGTTGATGTACGCGGGAACAATCTGTGTAGCCATGAAGGGGTTCGGGGTGTTGGTGAGCTGAACAGCGGAGGCTGAGCCGTTGTAGCCCTCCACTTTGGCCCCGACTACGGTGTTGCCAAGACTGCCTTCGGCGGACACCATGCCGCTGACGCTGGAGATAACCCAGCCTTCGGGCTGAGTGCCGGCTGCGTGGGGGGATGCCATGGCGTTACCGGTTTCCTCATCAGCATAGAAGTTGTAGGGGATGCAGTCCACCCAGTTGCCTTCGAAATCGGCGTTAGGAATCTGCTCTTGAGCTGTTGCGGGGATGAAGGCACCTGCCATAAGGCCGCAAAGCAGAGTAGTGTAGAATTGTTTCATTAGACAAATTGTGTTTGGTTGGTCGTCATTACTTAATGAATGACTTTAATTTGAGAGACTGATGTGTTAAGAGTTGCTTTAATGCAAATATCGGTGCAAAATTACAATTTTTTTTGATTTTAAGAGCCATACAGGTCTGTTTTTTTGCGAAATCAAGTGATTTTTGCGTTTTTTTGGCAAAAAAGACCAATTATGTTGGTGCGGTTCAAGAATTATTCGTAATTTTGCAAACGTTTTGTAACACAAGCAGATAATATAAAGAAACCACACGTGCAATATTCGTAAAAAACCACGTGCAATATAAAGATAAAGACACAATGAAACTGACAATCCCGGCTATATTCCTGACTGCCCTGCTGACAGTCACCTCCTGCATACGCAAAGAGCCGCTCAACGCCGAGTGCGATATCCTGACTGTCACGCTGCCCGACGACGAGCTGGCCCGCGCCGTGGAGCCTGAGAACGACCGCGCCACGATGGTGGTCAAGGACTATGTCACCGTCACGGCCCTTGCGCCGAGCTTCACGCTCACCCCGGGGGCTACCATCGAGCCGCCGAGCGGCACCGTGCGCGACTTCACCGAGCCGCAGACCTACACCGTAACTTCGCAGGACGGCCAGTGGCATAAGACCTACACCATCTCGGCCCGCCACAACACATCGCTGAACCTCAGCTACGACTTCCAGGATATGCGCGTCATAAAGACCGCCACCGGCGGGTCTTACGACGAATTCTACACCGAAACCGTCGACCCTGAGACCGGCGAGACGAACACTACGGTCTGGGCCAGCGGCAACTCCGGTTTCGCCCTGACCAACGGCACCAAGGGTCCCGACACCTATCCGACATTCCAGGTTGACAACGGTTACATGGGCCGCTGTGTATGCCTCGTGACCCGTTCTACCGGAACATGGGGTGCGATGGTCGACAAGCCCATTGCTGCCGGAAACCTGTTTATCGGCAAGTTCATCACCAACATTGCGGTGGCTCATCCGCGTCAGGCCACGCAGTTCGGCGCTCCGTTCATGAAGATTCCCCGCTACTTCCGCGGCTGGTACAAATACACCGCTGCCGAGCCTTATCAGAAGCTCGACCTCGAGAACCGTCCCGGGAAGCTGACCGTGGTGCCTGGCAAGAAGGACCAGTGCAACATCTATGCGGTGTTCTATGAATCCACCGAAGAGATGCCCTATCTCGACGGCGACAATGTGCTGGCCGACGACAATCCGAACATCATAGCCATAGCCCGCCTGCCGGAGGAGATGACCTTCGGCGCCGCGGACTGGACCCATTTCGACACTACGTTTGAATTCCGCGAAGGGGTGAAGATTGACCCGGATAAGCTCGCCAACGGCGGCTATTGCCTGACCATCGTCATGACTTCGAGCATCGACGGCGACTTCTTCTCCGGAGCCATCGGCAGCACGCTTTACGTCGACGAGATTTCAATCGAATGTCTCTGATTATCAATCGAGTGTCACTATATCACAGATTCTCCAACACCCATCACAACCCAATGAAACGATTCATCCTTTCCTGCCTTGCGGCAGTTGCCATATTTTCGGTTTCAGCCCAGACCGACCGCCCCGAAAGCATCTACAAGTCCCTGCTCAAGGGCATAGAATATGAAATCAATGCCGGTTTCAACATCGGCGGCGCCTCGCCGATTCCCCTGCCGGCCGAAATCCGTTCGATCAATTCCTTTCACCCCACGCTGAGCCTTTCGCTCGGCGGCGTTGTCACCAAATGGTTTGCGCCTGAGGAGGTTACGCGGAAATGGGGTGTTGCAGTAGGACTGCGCTTCGAGCGCCGCGGCATGGAGACCGGCGCCACGGTGAAGAACTACGGTATGGAAATCATCAATAACGGCGACCGCCTGAACGGCCGCTGGACCGGTAAGGTAAAAACCGAATACGCCTCGCAGCAGCTCACTATCCCCGTCACGGCGGTATTCAAAATCAACCCGCGCTGGAAGGTGAACTTCGGTCCATATATCGCCTTTGTCTTCGACCGCAAATTCTCCGGCGAGGTGAGCGACGGCTACCTGCGTGCGGGCGACCCGACTGGCACCAAGTGGGAATTCACCGACGGCAAAATCGCCACCTACGACTTTGACAACGAAATGCGCCGCTTTCAGTGGGGCTTGCAGGCCGGCGCCTCCTGGCGCGCCTTCAAGCGTCTGACTGTCAATGCCAACTTAACCTGGGGTCTGAACGATATCTTCTACAGCTCCTTCAAGACCGTCACATTCAATATGTATCCCATTTACCTCAACCTCGGCTTCGGCTACGTGTTCTGAGGAATAACTATCCTTCGGGATAACGTTTCCTGAGGTTTGAGAGAGGGGATTTTATTCGCTGACCGGGGCGAGGGACAGTTCGGAGGCGGCGAAGGCGAGCATCATGGCGCGGGCGGCGTCGTGATCGTTGGGGATTTCGCCGTCGAGGATGGCGTTCTTGATGCGTTCTTTGATTATGCCGACCTCGCGACATTCGCCGAGGCCGAAGGTAGCCATGATTTCGTTGCCGTCGACGGGGGGCTGGAAGTTGCGGATGCGGTCGCGCTCTTCGAGTTCGACCATTTTCTGTTTCACCAGCTCGTAGTTCTCGCGGAAGCGGGCGACTTTGTCGGCGTTTTTCGAGGTTATGTCGGCAGCGCAGAGCACCATCAGGTCGTCGACGTCGTCGCCGGCATCGAAGAGCATGCGGCGCACGGCGGAGTCGGTGACCTCCTCCTCAACCAGGGCGATGGGGCGCATGTGGAGCTCGACGAGCTTCTGAACATACTTCATTTTTGCGTTCATCGGGAACTTCATCTGGCGGAAGATGCGGGGCACCATCTTGGCGCCGACGGCGTTGTGGCCGTGGAAGGTCCAGCCGAGCTTCGGGTCGAAGCGCTTGCAGACCGGTTTGGCGATGTCGTGGAGGAGCGCCGCCCAGCGGAGCCATACATTGTCGCTCTTCGCGGCCACGTTGTCGAGGACCGCAAGGGTGTGATAGAAATTGTCTTTGTGGCCGATACCTTCGCGGACCTCCACCCCCTTCATGGCCTGGAGTTCCGGGAAAATAAAGCGGAGCAGGCCGCTCTTCAGCAGCAGTTCCCAGCCGATCGAGGGCTTCGGCGACTTCATGATTTTCATCAGCTCGTCCATGACGCGCTCGCGTGAGATGATTTTGATCCGCGAGGCGTTGCGGGTGATGGCTACGAAGGTTTCGTCGACGATCCGGAAGTTCAGCTGGGTTGCGAACCGGATAGCGCGCATCATGCGCAGGGGGTCGTCGGAGAAGGTGATGTCGGGGTTCAGAGGGGTGCGGATGAGCCCTTTTTCGAGGTCGTCGAGGCCGTTGTATTTGTCGATTACTTCGCCGAAACGGTCGGCGTTCACGCATGCCGCCATGGCATTGATTGTGAAATCGCGGCGCGCCAGATCGTCATCCAGGGTGCCGTCCTCCACAATCGGCTTGCGGGATTCGCGGTGATATGATTCCTTGCGGGCGCCGACGAACTCCAGCTCCATGCCGCGGGCCTTGACCTGGGCGGTACCGAAGTTGCGGAACACGCTCAGATGGCTCTTTTTCAACAGTTTGGAAACTGCGGTGGCGACCTCGATGCCGCTGCCGACGGTTACGAAGTCAATATCCTTCGAGGAGCGATGAAGCAACAGGTCGCGTACGTAGCCTCCCACGACGTAACATTCGCGCGAGAGGGAGTCGGCGGCTTCGCCGACAATCTTAAAGGCTTTTTCGTTGAGTTTTTCTCCGATATTCATTTCAGTGCAAAATTACCTCAATTTTTTGAAATACCGAACTATATTTTTTGAAATATCGAACTTTCGGCGGTGAAAAAAAGCAAATCCCCCTCCTCCACAAGCCCTGTAAGCCTCTCCAATTGCCCACCCCCGCACCTCCACGTACGGACGTGCCTTTGGCACGTTTCCCCCGTCATCGAACTTTATCTTGCACTAAATCATGTATTTACGCGGAACTACACTGAACTAACAGAAGCAATTTTTTTGGGGAACGTCAAACCGAACCACGGCGGAGCTTCCGCTCCTGAACGTTAACGGAAGCCTGCGGGGTGGCAACCTTGGGAGTGCCGTCAGGCTTCCGTTGACGTTCCGGGCCAGGCCTTTAGGCCTCCGTTGACGTTCGATATGCAGGTTCCGTTAGTTCCGTGTAGTTCTGTGTAAATATGTGATTTTGAACGATATAAAGGTCGTTTGTGGGGGCTGCGTGCCGGAGGAGCGTCCGTATGTCGGGGGCGACTTCGGCACGTTGAGGGGCAGCTCGGTGCGTCCGTACGTTGAGGTGCGACTTATAATGGGGTTGACGGGCGGGGGAGAACTTATGCTGAGCTATGGTTGTTATTAAAGAAACGGCGCCGCGAGATCTCCGGCGCCCGAATCCGATGTAGAATGTCAAACGCAATTTTCAACTATTATGAAAGGGACATGAACTGCTTTCGCCAAAGGGAATGAAAAGTCAGGGACTTTAGTTACCTTTGCAACTGTAACTAACACCTAAACCCCATGGCGAGACATAAACAAGAGATTCCT
>CABUTS010000010.1 GCA_902494515.1 uncultured Muribaculaceae bacterium
CGCCCGCAGGCCCCGACCGCCTGCGGGCGTTGCTTTTTGACTCAGGGCGCGCGTTGCTTTTAAAACATTCGATGAGCAATTAACGACATGGGCACGACATATGTCCGGACATGGAGATACATTAAAAAATTACTAATTATTTTAAGCAATTGTTTTATTATCGGATTTATTTTCGTACCTTTGCTTTCTCAAATCATGTGATACATGTTTAAAGAGACCTCTGTCTATCGTTTATGCTTATCACAATTCTTTAAAAACCTCACAAAAAATAATATTTCCAATCAAATGATGAAGCAAAAAGTATTTGGCGTATTTGCATTCATTTTTTCATGTTCATTCCCGGCGTTTGCACAGTTGCAGATCAATGAGGTCATGCAGTCAAATGTCAGCGTCATCATGGATGACCTGAATGATTTCCCCGATTCATGGATTGAACTGTACAACAGTTCCGACCAGACTGTGAACCTGAACGAATACGCCGTCTCTGTAAAGGATTCCTACAAGAAAGCCTATGCCCTGCCCGACCGGGCCGTTGCTCCCGGCGAATATGTAATTGTTTACTGCGACAAGGTTGACCACGTCGAATTTCCGGAGGCTCTGATGCATGCCGACTTCCGTCTCGACTCGGGCAAAGGTAGCGTGTACCTTTGGAAAAACAAGGAGATTGTCGAGACTCTCAATCTGAAGAAGATGCCGTCTCCCAACATCGCCTACGGACGTCAGTCCGAGACCTCGGATGTGTGGGGCTACCAGGCCGTGACCACCCCCGGCGCTGCCAACTGCGGCGAACTTGTGACCGATATACTTCCCGACCCGGTATTCAGCATCCCCGGCGCCCTGTGCACATCATCGCAAGTGCTTGAACTCAGCATCCCCGAAGGCGCTCCTGCCGGAGCTAAGCTGCATTATACCCTTGACGGCTCCGCACCCGATGCGGAAAGTCCTGTTTATGCCGAACCTATCAACATCGATGCCAACACCGTTGTCCGTGCCGTACTGATTGCCGACGGATACATGAGCCCGCTGCCTGTAACCGAATCGTTCATCTTCCATCCCCGCGAGCAGACCACTCCGATTGTCTGCTTCAATGGCGATCCCGAATATTTCTATGACTCCCAGATAGGAATCCTTGTAGATGGCACATATAATCCCGACAAGCCAAACTACAAGTATGACTGGCGCCGTCCTGTAAATATCGAATATTTTGAAGTTGACGGCACATGTCCCATCAATCAGGTTATCGAAACACGACTCAAAGGTGGTGGCTCGCGTTCCAAACCGTTGCGTTCCATGGTTGCTTATGCCAACAAGCGTTTCGGCACCAGCCGTTTAACACATGAGTTCTTCCCCGGGCAGAAGCCGGGTCTTACCGATTTCAAGAGCATTGAACTGCGCAATGCAGGCCAGGACTTCCACGAACTGTATATGCGCGATGCCTTACTCCAGCGATTTGCCGGTTCCCACTGCGACATCGACTGGGCGGCATGGCAGCCTGCTGTCATCTATATCAATGGCGAATATAAAGGCATCCTGAATGTGCGCGAACGCGCCAACGAAGACTATATCTATACCAACTACAATGAGCTGGAAGACATTGTTACCGTTGAAAACTGGGGCGAAGTTGAAGGCGACGCAAAATTCTTAGCTGACTTCCGGAGTTTTTTCTTCGCTTCGGGACATACATACGAGGAATATGCCGAACGAATGGAAATTCCGGTGTTCATGAATCTGATGATTACCGAAGCCATCTCCAGCAATCCTGACTTTCCGAGCAACAATATCGTAATGTGGCGTCCGACAGCCGACGGCGGCAGATGGCGCTGGATATTCAAAGACCTCGACGGTGGATTAGGCTTCATCCCCCAGGGCTGGGACCTTAAATATCTCAACTGGCTGTATGACCCCAATTACGACACCTCGATAACTCCCGGTAATAAACCGGGAGCCACCTTGCTGTTCCGCCATCTGATGGAAATTGAAGGTGCCAAAAACGACTTTATCGACCGCGCGTTTGTATATATGGGCGACTTCATGAAACCCGCGGAATTCAATCTGCTTGCCGAAAGCATGTCTGCGACATTGATGACCGAATATCCCGCCCACAGAGCATTATACGACTACGAATGGAGCTGGAACAAACATGAAGTACTTGTGCCGAAAGTCGAAAACTGGTACAAAAACCGTGTAGAGTTCATGTACGGCCACATTGCCGAATTCTTCGAGCTCGGTGCTCCCGTCAAGCTGGAAATCGACCTCACCAAACACTGCGAGGACGCCAACATCAGCCTGAACGGCATTAACCTTGTCACCAGGAATTTCGATGGCAAATGGGCCAGCGGACGCAAGCTGAAGTTCACCGTGGAGTACCCCGAAGGCAAGGAATACAAAATCGCCGGTTGGAAGATGATTGTCACCAAAAACGGTCAGACAACCGAAACTTCCTTTAACAACCGCAACGCCGAGACCACCATGCCCGATGCCGACTCCGTAAAGTTTGAGCCGATTCCCGCTCCTGCCGGTATCGACGAGATTACAGCAGATGACAATTCTGAAATCGTTGAATGGTATGATTTGCAGGGACGACGTCTCGGCACTAAACGCCCCACTGCCAGCGGTCTTTACATCCGCAAGGCAGGCAACAATGTAAGCAAAGTCATGCTCTGACGGATACCGTTTGAACAAAATCATACTCTGACGGATACCGTTTGATTTCCCCATCCGCGCCCGCAGGCCCCGACCACCTGCGGGCGTTGCTTTTAGTGAACTTTGGTGCAATCGGATTTGTTTAAAAAATGTGAATAAAGAACAAGAAAAGTATAAAGGTCCCTGCTGAGGGCTGAAAACTGCGGTTAACCGCTGTAAGTCACAGCTTTTTACCTCATGTGGAACCCTTGTTACCTGATGGGAAAGCCCTTGCAGCCCCCCGGAATCCCGTTTGCAAAATGTTTTTTGACAGAAAATGCAAAAATAGTCGAAAAAATTTTGTTGTTCATTAAATATTTTTTAACTTTGCGACAAATTTACAAGTAAATTCTCTTATGAAAAAGGCTATTCTGTTAGCTGCCCTCGCCCTCGGAGTTTGCTCCGCTCAGGCCCAGACAACTGTCGCTGGCAGCAAATTTTCTGACAACTGGTCGCTGACCATCAAGGGCGGCGGCGTTTTCGCGTTTAAAACCGCTACCGGCGAGGACTTCCTCAAGACCGGCCGCGCCATCGTTGGCGCTGAGATCCGCAAGCAGATTACCCCCGTATTCGGCCTGGGTGTTGAAGGCGAATGGACTGTCAACACCTCCTCCTGGTCCGGCATCAAGTCGGGCAACACCTTCGACCACCAGTATGTCGGCGCTTTCGGTGCCGTTAACTTCATGAACGCCTTCGCAGGCTACGCCGGCGCACCCCGCCTCTTCGAAATCGAAGCTGTCGCCGGTGCAGGATGGCTCCACGCCTACTATCCCAACTCCAGCTACCTCCGCAACGACGGCAACTCCTTCGCTACCAAGGTAGGCCTGAACTTCAACTTCAACCTCGGCGAAGCCAAGGCATGGACCGTATCGCTGAAGCCCGCCCTCCTCTGGAACATGAACGGCGACGTCAGCGACAACCACTACACCGACTATCTCGGCTACGAGTCGCACTACAACAAGAACGACATGTACTTCGAGCTCCAGGCCGGTCTCACCTACCACTTCGGCAACTCCAACGGCACCCACTCCTTCGTGATCGTAACCCCGATGGACGAAGCCCTCATCGCTGACCTCAACGCCCAGATCAACGACCTGCGCAGCCAGCTCGAGAACTGCGGCTCCAACAACGTTGCCCTCAACGATCAGCTCGTTGACCTCCGCAACCAGCTCGACGCCTGCAAGCGCAACCCCAAAGTCGTTAAGGAAATCGTGAAGGATCTCGACAACGTCCGCTACGTATTCTTCAGCCTCGGCTCCGCCAACATTCAGGCCAACCAGCGCCCCAACATCGCCATGACCGCCCAGAGCCTCAAGGAGAACCCCAACGCAACCGTAAATGTCGACGGCTACGCCTCGAAGGACGGCTCCAAGACCTTCAACGAGAAGCTGGCTGCCCGCCGCGCTCAGGCCGTTGCCAAAGCCCTCGAAAAGGAAGGCGTTGCCTCCAGCCGCATCAAGTCTCAGGGTAAGGGTATCGGCGACATGTTCGATACCAACTCCTGGAACCGCGTAGTAACAATGACCGTTGTTGAATAACCGGTTATTCCGAATCCATAGAAATGCCGACGCCCCCGGGCGCCGACATTTTTTTGTCCCCTCCCGGCGGAGGAGGAGGCGGCAATCCCCCCCAACGGCGGCATCCCTCCCGGCGGCATCCCTGCGCCCGGCAATTTCCCCTCCCGGCAATTTCCCCTCCCGGCGGAGGCAATGTTTATTGTTTTTGGTATTTTTGAAAAAAAAACGTAAATTTGCAGCCGAAAACATCCACCCCCAACTCTGTATGCAGGAAAAGATTGTAATCCTCGACTTCGGCTCGCAGACAACCCAGCTTATCGGCCGGCGCGTGCGCGAACTCAACACTTATTGCGAGATCATTCCTTACAATAAGTTTCCCCACGACGATCCGTCGGTAATCGGCGTCATCCTCTCCGGCTCCCCCTTCTCGGTCTACGACGAAAAGGCGTTCAAAGCCGACCTGAGCAAAATCCGCCGGCGCCTCCCGGTGCTCGGAATCTGCTACGGCGCCCAGTTTATGGCCTGGACCGACGGCGGCAAGGTTGAACCCGCCGGCTCCCGCGAATACGGCCGCGCGAAACTCACCTTCGTCGACCACTCCGAACCCCTCTTCAGGGACATCGAACCCGGAAGCCAGGTGTGGATGAGCCACGGCGACACCATCACCGCCATCCCCGACACCTTCCGCGCCATCGCCTCCACCGACAAGGTTGCCATCGCCGCATACCGCATCGCAGGGGAGCAGACATGGGGCGTGCAGTTCCACCCCGAAGTCTACCACTCGCTCGACGGCACAAAGCTGCTGCGCAACTTCGTGGTCGACATCTGCGGCTCAAAACAGGGCTGGAGCGCAGCTTCATTCATCGACACCACCGTCGCCGAACTCCGCGCGAAACTCGGCAACGACAAGGTGGTCCTCGGCCTCTCGGGCGGCGTCGACTCCTCCGTCACAGCCGTGCTCCTCAACAAGGCCATCGGCTCCAACCTCACCTGCATCTTCGTGGACCACGGCATGCTCCGCAAGAACGAGTTCCACGACGTCCTCCGCGACTACCAGTGCCTCGGCCTTAACGTCATCGGCGTCGACGCCTCCGCGAAATTCTTCAGCGAACTCGCCGGCGTCACCGAACCCGAGCGCAAGCGCAAAATCATCGGCAAAGGCTTCATCGACGTCTTCGACGAAGAAGCCCACAAGCTCAAGGATGTGAAATGGCTCGCTCAGGGCACCATCTACCCCGACTGCATCGAATCCCTCTCCATCACCGGCACCACCATCAAGAGCCACCACAACGTCGGCGGCCTCCCCGAAAAGATGAACCTCAAGCTCTGCGAACCCCTCCGCCTCCTCTTCAAGGACGAAGTTCGCGCCGTAGGCCGCGAGCTCGGCATGCCCGAACACCTCATCCACCGCCACCCCTTCCCCGGCCCCGGACTGGCAGTCCGCATCCTCGGCGACATCACCCCCGAGAAAGTCGCCATCCTCCAGGAAGCCGACAAAATCTTCATCGACGGCCTCCGCCAGTGGGGCCTCTACGACACCGTCTGGCAGGCCGGCGTGATACTCCTGCCTGTGCAGAGCGTCGGCGTAATGGGCGACGAACGCACCTACGAACGCGCCGTAGCCCTCCGCGCCGTCACCTCCACCGACGCCATGACCGCCGACTGGGCCCGCCTCCCCTACGACTTCCTGGCCGACGTCTCCAACAAAATCATCAACAAAGTCCGCGGCGTCAACCGCGTAGCCTACGACATCTCCTCCAAACCCCCAGCCACCATCGAGTGGGAGTAATCCTCCCCGCCGGCCACCATCGAGTGGGAGTAATCCTCCCCGCCGGCCCCTGATAGCGACGTAGGGACGTGCCTCTGACACGTCCCTACGTCGCTATCAGCTATCATGAGGGGCAGAAGGCTCCTACCGACATCTGCATGAGCCGCAGGCTTCCATGAAGTTCCGCGTTTGAAAGCCAAGAGCGGACATCACCATGTCACCGAAAGAAGGTATCGCCATGTCATCGAAAGGGGGGGAGCCCCGATGTCGGGGTGGGGAGCCCCCGGGGAAGTTTTTCTAGGAAACGGGGGCCTTAAATTCTATGTTTTAATCATGAGGAAATGTTAACAAGGACTTTTAGTTTATTAAAGAAAGTTAACTTGTGTTAAAAATTTGGGGGGGTATTTTTTGCCTTACCTTTGTGCTGCAAAGTATCTCTTTATGACCTATCTTGCAATGAAATTTGAAGATAATAAACAGAAAATCAATATCATAAACTAAAAAGTCCTTTAAATTCTCAACATCATGCGCAAAAAAAAGATTCTTGCTTCGATGCTGATGGCTCCGATGGCCTTTGGGGCCTATGCCGACATTCAGATGGACACTCCGACAGATGTCGCCGGGTGGACCAACGTCAGCGGCGCTTCGGAAAACCTGAAGTGGGAAAGCAATGGCGTATCTTGCCCGGTCGGTATATCCTCGATCTCCACTCCCCTCACTCTTCAACCTGGCAAATATAAACTGTCATTCGGTCAGCTCACCAATGCTAAGGTGACTGTTAAAATCGGCGAAACTGTGCTCGCTGAAACTACAGCCGCAGGTGAGGTCGAATTCACCGTCGACGGCAACAAAAAAGTTGACGCAGCCAACGCCGTCATCACAATTGTGCCGGTCGACAACGCCCTCGACTACTCCTATCAGACAATGGCCCTCGACCTCGTTTTCAACTTTAACGAGGCCCAAACCGCTCTTCAGGCGAAACTCGACGCTGTTGCTGCTCCCATCGAGCTTGTCGACCCCGAAGCTGACAAAACAACATACGAAGAACTCGTTGCCAAGAAAACAACCATTCAGGGCAATATCGACAAGGTGGGTACCGAACAGACCATCGACACCTATACTGAATTCGCCCTCTGGGGCTACGACACCGAAGACACCATCGACAAAGCTATCGAAGACCTGAAAACCGACATCGAGGCTTACAACGTTGATGCTGCCAAGGTCAACAACCTGTACAACAACGACAAGAATAAAACTGACCTTCTCGCTGACGCCGCTGACGCTCAGACCAAGCTTGATGAGCTGAAAGCAGCCATCGGCGCTGTCAAAGATGACGAAACAACTGAGGGCGTTAACGAACAGGAATACGTATCCAACCAGACTCAGGAGGAAATAGAAGCCGCTCAGGACGCTATCGACGCTTACAAAGCGGCTGTGGAAGCCTTCTACGCTGAAGATCCCGAGAATCCCACCAAATTCGAAGACAGTGTTCTCAGCTTCGAGGATTCAGAGGGTCTTGGCGCTGCAATGGAATCCACCTACACCGATGCCGAGAACGCTTTCGATGGTGCCAAAGATGACATCGCTGCCTACAACGACTTCAACAAGTACGTTGCCGATAAGCTGACCCCGGCATTCCAGCAGGCTCAGACCTCGATTGCCGGCGCTAACACCAAGGCTCTCGAGGGCTACACCTTCCGCGGTGTCACCGACGAAGATCCCAGCAAGATTGAAGTTGCCAATCAGACTGTACAGAAGCTGTATAACGACAACAAGACTCTCGCTGTCGAAGGTGCCGCTGCCAAACTTGCAGACGCCAAGGCTGCTGTTGACCAAGCCATCACAGACATGGGTACCACAGCTGATGACATCAACACTTTGGTTGACGAACAGAACGGTCTGATGGGCACTCTTCTCAATACCATCAAAACTGCCGAGGAGACAATCAAAGCCGAAGTTGACAAGAATATCGACAACGAGGATGTTAATGCTCTCATCACTGCAGCTCAGGAGGCCCTCAAAAAACTCCAGACCTCGTCCAGAACTGCTTACGAGACACTGGAACTTCCCGCCGATACCGAAGCCGACGTCACCGCTCTCAACACCGCACTCGACAATCTGAAGGATGGCGTCCAGACCTTCGACGACAACACCGCAACAATCAACGATCTTCAGGCTGCTCTTGACCACGAGAAGACCGTAATCAACGGCGGTACAGAAGGCGACGGTGAGACTGCAACGGAGTATCCCGGCTACGAGCAGGAAGTTAAGGATCGTATGGCCACCACCATCGCAAACATCCAGAACTCCATCAATGCTCTCGATGTCAATGACGCAAACCTCAATGTCACCGATATCGAACAAGGAATCAAAGACCTGGCTAACACCGCCCTCAATCTTAACGAAGCTCTCAAGACCGTCAAGGCAGGTGAGACTGCTTACGCAGATTATCTCACAGAGATTGAATCTCTCAAAACCGACAAGCTGCTTCTCGAAGGCGCAACCGCAGCCCTCGGCACAACTTACGACGACTTCAAAAAAGCCGCCGAGAAGTTCACCGCTGACAAGAATGCCGCTCTCGGTCAGGAAGACGACCAGGCTTGCTACGCTGCCCTCAAGGCTCTCGCCGACCAGTGGACCAACACCGACAAGGCTACCGCCGAAACCGACGCCACCGCTATCATGCAGGCGTTCGACAAGGCCGGTACCGAGAGCAACATCGATGTTGTGAAGGCTGCCAAGGATGCCCTCGACAAATATGTCAAAGGCCTCACTCTCAACGCTGATGCTACCGCCACCGTCTCCGACATTCTCGCCGGCTACGCCTCCGAAATCGCTCAGGCTCAGACCGACCTCGCCGCTGCCGTTGCTGCCGATTACGACCACGCCAAATACAACGCTGTCGACGAAGCCCTCCAGGCTCTCAACCGCAAAATCAGCACCTTCAAGACTCAGCTCGAAGCTTACATAGGCTTCAACATGACAACACTGTCTGACCTGGTAGCTGCCTGCAACGCCCTCAACGCCGACTACGATGGTAACAAAGAGAACGGCGCAGTTCCGACTCTCGAACCTGCCCACAGCTACTGGGACAACCTGCTCAACGGTTCCGACGACAAGAGCTACCAGAGCCGCATCGACGCCCTTCAGGCCGCTCTCGATGCAGCTCTCGCCGAAACAGATGCCAAGGACAATGTAACCAGCAACAAGTCTGAATTCGAGGCTACCTACAACAGCATCCTTACCGGTCTGACCGACGTACAGACCAACATCCCGGCCAACGAAAAATCCCACGGCGTGCTTCTCAAAGACAGCGACAACCTCCGCGCTCTAATTGTCGGCTACATCGCCGATATTGACGCACGCTATGACGATGTCGCCGGCGTGAACGACCTCGTTGATGCACTCGACGGTTACAAGGCTAAGCTTCAGGCCCTGCTCGACTCTCATGTACAGACCGACGAAGAAGCTTACAGCAATGTAGCAGCTGTCGACAGCAAAGTCTACAACTCTTACGCCATCGGTAATAACAGCAAGCAAGAAACCGAATTCAGCGAAGCATACCTGGCTATCAAGAATGCTGCTCAGGCTATCGCCCTGGACTTCTCGGATAACTTCAACGACGCAATCGATGCTGCCAACACCGGCTGGCTCTCCAATGTCAGCTGGACCCAGATTATCGCCGATCTCAAGGCGGAATACACCAAGGATGTCAAGGCTTACAACCTCTATATGTACGGCCTGACCAACCCGACCTACAAGGCAATGGTTCAGGGCAAGCTGGCCAACTACGCAGCCATCTACGACTCCAACAACGAGATCGTCGCTCTCCAAGCTGCCTTCAAGACTTACGTCGAGGAGCAAAACAAAACTCACAATGCTATCACCGAAGCTGAGTTCAAGGCCAACGCGCTCGACAAAGCACAGGAGCTTTTAAATAAGATGCAGACTCGTCTGGCAAACATGGAGGCTGATGTGCTCGCTGTAGCACATGAATACTATAACACCAATGAGCCCGACGCTGTTGGCAAAGTCGATGCCGCCAAGCAGAATCTCACCGCTATCGGCGTCACCGACGAAGAGATTGCCGCCGCTGCCGTTGCATCCCAGGTTACTGCGCTCGAAACTGCCCAGAACACCAACAAGCCCTACTTCAAGGAAGACGGCACCTTCGAGCAGCCCACCGAGCTGGATCCCTACGCTTACGTTATGGACGCCATTGCCAACTATCTCGACGCCGCCCGCGCTGATGTCAACTACAATGCTGCCGCCAATAACCAATGGGCTCAGGATATTCAGGACGCCAATACCACCATCGCCGAAGACAAGGAACTCAAGTTCGACTTCGCTTCCGATGATGAAAAGGCCGCATGGGAGGCTGCCATTAAAGCTGCCGAAGATGCCATCAAGGAGCTGCCCGCCACTTCCGACGAGGACACTCTTCTCGGCAATCAGACTGCCCTGGAGAATATCCTAAAAGCCCTCTCCGACGCTAAGGATACCATCGACCAGGCCAGCACCAACGCCAAGGATGCTCAGGAAGCCTACGACCAATACACCGGCGATCTCGCCGACATGAATGCTCTTGCCGACGCTCTCCGCGAATTCGTTGAAAGTCTCGCCGCCGGCAAAGACGGCATGCTGTCGCCCGTCGACGCAGCTATCAAGGCTTACTCCGACTACATCGAAGCCAACAAGAACAAACTCTACCAGGATGCCGAGAAGGCCGAGGTTGAACGTCTGGCCCAGGCCGTTCAGGATGACATCAATGCCGGCTACGCAACGGCTATCACAGCCGAGAACACTCTGCTCGACAGCTGGATTGATCCCCTCAAGGAAGCCTTCAACGACGCCAAGGTCAACGCTCCTCTTAGCGACGATCAGTCCGCTCCCTATCAGAAGACCATCAACGATCTTGTAGAGACTATCAAAGATATGCCCGTCTTCACCCCCGACATGACCGCCGAGGAATACGACGCTTATAAGGCTTTGGCTGTTGAAACCGAGAACTCCATCTCCAACACCTACCAGGAACTCCAGTCGATGTGGTCCAAGGACGACCATGGCAGCGATAATCCTCTGCCCGATCCCGCCGGCAATGCAAATGCAGACATCACTGCTGCTCAGAACGCCGCTCAGGCCGCTCTCGATGCCTACAACAGTCTGCTCGCTGAAGCCGAGGAATACTCCGAATACTTCGGCGACGGCGCATTCGACACCTTCAAGAGTCAGGCCGGTGAATACGCACAGGAACTCGAGGCTATCGCAGCCGCTGTCGAGGTCGAGGGCAACAATGTGATCCTCACCTCAGACCGCTACATCAACGACTACAACGGCGTGAAGTCCGACATCGAAGGGAAGACCTCCGACCTGCAGACTGCTCTCGACAACGCCAAGGCCGCCAAGGAATTCCAGGATAAGGTAAATCAGGGCTACGACAACTACCTCGCCCAGATTGATGACGTTCAGGCTGAATTCGATGCTCTCCAGGAGAAAATCGCCGGCTACAGCGAATCGATCCAGGCAATGCTCGAAGGTTACATCTCCACCATCGGAGAGAAGCTCACCTCTGCTCGGGAAACACTCGATCTGGTTAAGAAGAAGTTCCCGCAGTTCCTTGCCAACAATACCCTCCAGCTGACCCAGCTGCTCGACGCCAAGTACCTCATCGACCTGACCGCCTGCCAGGCAGCCAAGCTCTCCATCAACGAGCCTGCATCCGCTGCTGACGCAGCAGTCACCGCCGCTTCAGACTTCCTCAAGAACAACAATATCGTGCCCGCAGCTGCAGCTGCCCTCTCGAAGGCTATCTCCGACGCCCGTGTTGCCATCGAGGATCTTCAGAACCGCAAGACAGCAGCCGACGCCGAGAAACCGATGCCTTCCACCGAAGCCGAATATCTGGCTATCGCCGAAGGCTACAAGACTGTCATGAACGACCTCGAAGCTGTCATGACCGATGCTGAAGCCAATGTCTTCGTTCCCGGCGACGTCGCTGGTGCAGAAGGTCTCACCGACGGCAAGGTCAACTCCCTCGACGTTCAGACCCTCATCGACTGGGTCGGCCAGGGCATAACTTATCAGGAACTCTACGATGAGAATCCTGTAACGGCTTGCGCTGCCGACGTGATGAACGACAACTTGCTGAACATCGGCGACATCACCAAGGTCATCCGCATGGCCATGGGTATGGACGACAGCGATCAGCCCGCAGCTGTTCGCGGCGTTGAATACGGTGCCGGTCTGATGAGCCTGCAGGTTCTCTCCAGCGCCAACGGCCTGACCACCTACGCCGTGAACGTCAACAGCCAGACCCACTTCATCGGCGGTCAGCTCGACCTGCTTATCCCCGCAGGCTGCGAGATTGTCGACACCCGTCTGGTCAGCGGTGCCCATAACCTCTACCGCTTCGACAACGCCGAGGGCGTGCGCTTCGTCATCGCTTCGATGGAGAACGCCGAACTGGTTCTCGACGGCGACTGCGTGATGACCGTCACCGTCCGCGGCGAAGCTCCCATCGCCCCGAAGGCCGGTACGTTCGCCGACTCGCGCTGCTTCTCGCATGAGATGCTCGTCAACGGCGGCAACGCCAGCGGCATCGAAGGCATCGAAGATGGCGACGGCTCGATGATGCAGCAGATCTACGATGCATACGGCCGCACCCTGCGTGCTCTCAAACGCGGTATCAACATCATCCGTCACTCCGACGGCTCTGTAACCAAGGAATACCGCAAGTAACCGTTAATATCTTCTTCAGCCGGCAGCCCCAGCGGGATGCCCCCGCGACATTCGCCGGGCTGCCGGTTACCATTTTAAATTTACATATTCCAGAAAACGATGAAGATTAACTATACACGTTTAGTCAGGAATTTCATTCCGATGCTGATGCTTGCCTTAGGCTTCGGAGTGGCCAATGCCGACACTAAGCTGTTTATCGAAGACTTCACCATCAGCAACTCGCAGACCTACAATATGCCCGTGATGCTGACCAATGATGAAGGCGCGGTAGGCTGTCTGAATTTCGACATTGTCCTTCCTGCAGAACTCGAGATCGTAGGAACGCCCTATGTCAACAATGAACGCGTCAATGTAAGCTACCAGACTCTGAACTATAATCCCCGGAATCATCGCGTGATGATCAACTCTCAGTCGAGCAGCTATTACATTGCCGGCACCGAGGGTCCGGTGGTTTACGTACCCGTGCAACTGGCTCCGTTCGCAATGAACAACGCCGAATACACCGTCAAGCTCACCGAATGTGTTGTCGGCACACCCCGCGGCGCCCAGCTTTGGAGCGGCGAATGTGAGGCAACCTGCAAGGTTGTGCCCGGTGTCCTCACCGGCGTTGCCGAAAATGAAGAGATGCTTGTGAACCCCTCCGAGGAGTTCATCCTCCCCTTCTCATTCACCAACACCTGCTCGATCTACGGCGTACAGGCCCTGCTCACCCTTCCCGAAGGTTTCACCGTCGAGGAGTCTGGCGAACCCACCGCCCGTATGGCCGGCTACTCCGTTCAGGTTAACGCCCGCGGAGAAGGCAAATTCGGTATCATAGCCTACAGCATGGGCCTTCTGCCCGTCAGCGGCAGCGAAGGTGTTGCTTTCAACCTGAAGGTCACCGCCCCGGCTGACTTCGCAGGCGAAGGCGTTGCCGAATTCTCCGATATCCAGGCATCTTATGATGAAGTCGGTCATTATCTCAACGGCACCGGCTTCAGCGTGAAGCTGGTAAGCGGCGGCGATGCCTACACCACCGCCACCAATGCAATCGACGTCCTTCAGGCTGCCCTCGACGCAGCTGTGGCTGAGATCGCCGGCGACGAGCACATCGACCCCTCTGTAAAGGAGGCTTACGACGGCGCTTCCATCCAGGCCCAGATCGACGCCCTCAAACAGGCTGTCGACGAAGCTTACGCCAACCATACCCTCAAGGAGAGCTACGATGATGTCATGGCTCCCGCCGAAGGGATCCAGACCGAAATCGACGGCTATGTAGCCGCTGCCCGTCACGCCAGCGACGTTCTGCAGGCCGGCGTCAACGCCGACAAGGTTGTTTCCGACCTTCAGGCTGCTCTCAACGCCGCCGTTGAGACAATCCAGAACAACCCCGAGCTTTCCGACGCTGTCAAAGAAGCTTACAACGGTTCCGAAATCCAGGCTGAAATCGACGCTCTCAAGCAGGCTATCGATGCTGCCAAGGCCGACGGCACCATCTTCGACAACTATGACAACGTAGTGGCTCCCGCCGCCGGTATTCAAGCTGAAATCGACGTATACGTAGCTGCAGCCGAAAAGGCTGAGCAGGACGCGAAGGAATCCGCCGCCTACGCTGCCGCTCTCGCCGAAATCGCCCAGATGAAGGCTGACCTCGAAGCTGCAAAGCAGGAGGTTGCCGAAGGCAATCCTCAGGCCGACGTCGAGGCTGAGTTCGCAGCTGCCGAGCAGCTGATCAACGATGCCGAAACCGCCCTCAACAATGCATGGAGCGAAACTGAAACCAACGGCACTCCGTTCGTAAGCCCCGTTACCGACGAAGCCAAGCAGGCTGTTGCCGACGCCATCGCCGCCGCCAAGGCCGAAGCTGTCCGCCAGCAGGCCAACTACGATGCTTATCAGGCTGCCCTCGCCGAGATTGAACAGCTGAAGGCCGACGTTGAAGCCGCCAAGCAGGAAATCCAGCAGACATATCCCGCTTCCGACGTTCAGGCTATGTTCGACGCCATGGATCAGCAGGTTGCTGCCCTTGAAACCGCAGCAGGCGAAGCCTACACAGCTGTTGCCGAAAGCGGTGACTTCGTAAGCCCCGTTACCGACGAAGCCAAGCAGGCTGTTGCCGACGCCATCGCCGCCGCCAAGGCCGAAGCTGTCCGCCAGGCCGCTGCCCTCGCCGCTTACAATCAGACCCTCACGGAAATCAACGAACTCCAGACCCTGCTCAACCAGACCAAGGTCAACTGCAACGGCCTCTATCCCGAAGCCGATGTAGAGGATGAGATCCAGGCTGCTCAGGATGCCATCGACCAGGCCAAGGCCGACGCCCTCGCAGCTAAGGATGCCTCCATGGCAGGTGAAGAATACAGCTACGTTGTCCCCACCAACGAAATCCACGCTCTCATCTCGGCCATCCTCACCGAGGCCAAACGCCAGGAAACCAACAAGACTGCCTACGACAACACCCTCGCCCAGATTGCTCTCCTCGAGCAGAAGCTCAACGACATGGTTGCTGATGTAACAGCAAACCATCCCGAAGTAGACTGCACCGAGGTTATTGCCACCGCTCAGGCTGCCATCGACCAGGCCAAGCAGGATGCTGCCGACGCCTACGATGATGTTGCCGAAGAAGGTCAGTACAGCTACGTCCTCAACGTATCAGCCATCGAAGCCCTGATTGAAGAAATCGGCCGCTACGCAGAGCTGAACGGCATCGAGTCCATCTACACCGACCAGTTCGGCAAAGATGCCAAGATGTACAACCTGATGGGCATGCCCGTCAGGAACCCCGCTCCCGGAACAATAGTAATAGTTATAGATTCCAATGGTCAAGCTCATAAGCTGCAAGTGAAATAATCCACACAGCTAATTTTGATTGAAACAGAGAGAAAGATGGACGTCGTGAAGACGTCCATCTTTTGTTTTATCCCCCTCTCATCTTTTGATTATTTTTGGTTTGGGAATATTTTCGCTGAGGGGGGAGGGGGAAAGGAAATTGGTGGAGGATTTGGGCAGGTCGAAAATAATGTGTAACTTTGCGGGATGATGCGGCGGCCGTAAACGGCGCTGCTGAAATGTTTTAATTTCCAATGACTTATTCGCTCAATTTTTAACCATGGAGCCGTATAATACTAATAATCCGTACGATAAACGGGCGGAACAGAATCAGAATACCGAAGGGCAGCCGACGCCGGAACCGAGGATGCAGCCGACACCGGAGAATCAGGCGGGGATGCCTGAACTCAGAAATCAGCCGATGCCGGAGAATCAGGCGGGGATGCCGGGGCTTAGGAGGCAGCCGACCTTGAAGAGTCAGCCGACTCTGCCGCTCGAGGGCGCTCCTTCGCGCAATATTCCTCAGGAAGATAAGCCATACACGCCTCAGCCGCCGCGTCCGCGGGGTTTTCAGCCCCGTCCGACGGTGACTTTCCCCATCGATGACAATCCGCAGCAGACACAGCCGCGGCAATTCAGTCCTCAGTCGACCATTCATCCTCCTGTTCATCCCCACTCGCAAGAGCAGCAGGATGCAAGGCCTCAGTATCAGGTCAATACTCAGGCACCGCAGCATGGCGGCTATCAGCCTGCACAGCAACAATATCAGCCTGCACAGCAGCAATATCAGCGCCAGACCGGGGGCTATCAGCCGCAGAACGCGCCGCGCCAATACCCCACCCCTCACGGCGCTCCGAACAGCACCGTCCCCAACTATCCCCGTCAGGGCGCCCAGCCCAACGGCACGCGTCCCATTCAGGGCAACGGCGGTTTCCCCGCCGGCGCCGATGCCGCCAACGGCTTCGCCCGCAACAACAATTACAATAACAACAACAACTACGGCCAGCCCGAGCGCAAAAAGAGCAAAATGCCGATGATTATCGCCGCTGCCGTGGTGGTGCTTCTGCTTATCGGCGGAGGCGTGTGGTATTTCCTCGACAACGCCAACAACGATCCGGCGCCCAGCCAGGCCGAAGATTTCACAGCGCTTGTCGACGCTCCTGACGCCCCCGAGGCTGCAGCTCCGGCTTCCGCCGAGGAGGTTCCGGCGCCGGTAGTCTCGGAGGGGACCGAGGGAACCACCCTCTTCAACCGTCCGCTGACCTACTCCGGCCATATCGCCGGGGAGGCTGCCACGCTGAACATCGTGCTGTTCCAGAACGGCCGCATCGAGGGTAACCTGAGTTACAAATCGGGGCGTACGGCGCCTCTCTACGGCTCCTACTCCTGGACCGACAACGGCCACAAGATGGATGTCCGCCTGACCGTCGACACCGGCCACGGCGGCTCGGAAAGCTGGATCGGCTTCTCCTCGGTAATCAAGGACAACCTGTCGCACTCGCTGACATTCCCGAACATCGCCACCTCCGACGGCGAGTCGAAGCGCGCCGTATTCAATCTCCAGTAAGCCTTTAACTCATTGCGCAACACACCATTGCGCAATTCTATTCCCGACCGATGACCGCCCGACACACCCCGGCTTCCAAAGCCGCTGCAACAATGTCGTCCACCCTGCCGGCATGGCTGTGGTGGACGGTCGGGCTTTTCTCCGCCGCGATGCTGGCGCTCCAGTTCAGCATCTACGGCCACGGCACCGATGCCTTCGACGGCTACAGCTATTTCCGCGCCTGGGACACAATCACCTCCCTGCACACCGACCAGCTCCGGCCTCCGGTCTACCCGATATTCGTCGGAATTCTCAGCGACCTCTTCGGCAAGAATGCCACCCTGATTATCATCCCGATAATCCAGTGGACAGTCTACGCTCTGTCGATGCAACTTGTCTGGAGTCTCTGCCGCTCGTTAGGTGTGCGCCGCGGCCTGGCCATCGCCGCGGTTTTCTTCTTCCTGATGTTCCCCGGGATGTGGATGCACAACAACCTGACGATTCCCGAACCGCTCTGTGGCTCCGGACTCCTGCAGTTAGCATGGCTCACCGAACGCTACATCCGGCGGGGCTCGCGCAAAGAGCTACTCTGGAGCTGCGCGCTGGTTATCTGCCTGATTTTCACGAAGGTAATGTATATCTTCCTCATCCCGGTGATGGCCGTGGTGTGGATTTATGTCTGCCGCCGGCGCGGGGCGCTGAAAGCGCTGACCGCCGCGGCCGTCATCGTGCCGGTGGTTCTTCCACTGCTTTATTCGCTCTGCAACCGCCACACCTACCTCCATCAGGGGCTGACCCTCGCCTCGACATGGAACGAATATTACTGCCTGCGCATGGAGGGGCTGATTCGCCCCGACGACATCCGCGACCCCGGGCTGCGCGAGCGCGTGGCCGTTTTAACCGACGCCGATCCAGGCCGCTGGGCTCCCGGCGAGAACATCTACCGCAGCGAAGTCGAATATTTCAACTGGACCGAGCTGTCGGAAATCGTTGACGACGCCGTCGCCGCCCGTCCCGGCGAGGTACTGAAAATGAGGGCATTATACCTGCTGCGCACACTTCCCCACAGCTCCTTCCTGATCATGGAGCCGACCTACGACCCGGAGGCCCGCACCCTGCAGCAATGGAACGGCTACACCTACCATCCCGCAGCAAGCTATATCTATCCCTTCCACCGCCATATCTGGTTCCCCGTATGGGTCGCATGGCTGGTAATCATCCTGTTTTCAATCAGCTGGCTGAGGAAACGGAAGAAGGGCGACTTCCCGCTCCTCCCCTTCATGATCGCTGCCTCAGCGGCAGTCGGTTACGGCGGAATCCTGATGACCGCCCCCGACGACTGGGGGCGACTGATGACATCGCTGAACTATTTCCTCCCCATCATGGCAGCCTCGGCCGCTACCCGATTTCTGAACCCGCGCAATGTCTGACACCCCGAAATCCCGGACTTCCGCTCCGGCGGAAACCCGCTCCGACCGCTTTCCCCGCTGGCTGCTCTGGCTGCTGATTTTTTTCGCCATTTTCATAATGTGCTGGCAGATTTACTGCTCCGGCTCGATGGGCGTCATCGGCGACACTTACACCTACGAGAAAGCCTGGGAAACGCTGAAAACCCTCCATCCCGACATTGCCCGGCCGCCGGTTTTCCCGATTCTGTTAGGTATCTGTTTCGAGATTTTCGGCGTGTGGTGGGGTCAGATAGCGATCTGCGCCATCCAGTGGGGCTGCTGGATATGGGGGCTGACGCTGGTTTGGCAAGCCCTTCTGTATCTGCGGGTTAAGCGCAACTGGCGCATCGCTGCGATACTCATCTGCCTCCCCTTCTACGGCTGCTGGGTGATGAACAACGCCGTGCAGACCGACGGTTTCGCCACCGGGCTTATCCCGCTGGTAATCTGGGAGCTGATCCGCTACCGCCAGACCGGCCGGGGGCGCTGGATCTGGTGGGCACTGGTCACGCTGCTCGGCTTTCTGTTTCTCAAGCCGCAGTTTCTGTTCCTGATACCGGTGATGACCGTCGGATGGCTCTACGTCACCTGGCGCAACCGCCGCCACCGCCTGAGGAGCCTACTGATTCCCGGCGTTTCCGTGGCGATGGTCTACATCTATTTTCTATGCATAAACCACTGCTATCAGATACATTCCATCTCCGAAGTCACCAACTGGAACGGCTACAACTCCATGCGCATGGCCGGGCTGATCAAGGTCGACGAAATCCGCGACCCGAAAGTCCGGGAAAAGCTCCGCCCCTTCATCGAGGCCGACCCGGGGCAGAATCTCCCGGACTATTTCCTCTATTGGAATGAAATGTACTATCTCTGGCACGATGAGCTCGAGCAGGTATGGCAGGATGCCTACCGCCTCCACCGCAGCGAGGCCAACGCCTATTTCCTCGACCATTTCCGCCTGTCGTGGGAGATGAAAATCTCCCTCAACCGCGGCAGGGCCCACCCGCTGAAAACCCGCGGCGACTCCATCTGGTATGAGCTCATGAATGTCAGTCCGGAGGACCCCGAAGACCTCATCATCACCAGCGATATGTTCTACCGCGACCGCGCCGAACGCGGCGCGTATCTCGTGCCGCTGTACGACATCGCTACCATCCCCTTTTGGGCGGCGTGGCTGATAATGTTTTCATTCACAGCCATCTGGGTCGGAAGGTGGATTAAATTCCGGAGGTTTCCGGTAATCCCCTTCACCATCGCGGCGATCACCGTCGGCGGCTATTGCACCGCCATTCTCGGCGCCTACGGCGACTGGGGGCGCCTGGTCACCCCCTACGACTTCCCCCTCCTGATCATGGCCGCCGACTCCCTCTTCATCCTCTGCTACACCCCGCGCCGGGGCCGCCGCTGCGCGGCCCAGAAGCAAAGCGCCGGCAAGCCGGCTGAACAGTAACAAAAAAGCCGCTTCGCTCAGCCCCCAGCGCCCTGCCCAGCCGCCCGCCCCAGCTCGCTCCCTTCCAGCGCGGGGCGGCAACCCAGATTGGCGGCAACCAGATTGGGGGGAGCGGGCGGGGGTGTTTGGGGTTTTGGTTTCGTGGAAAAGCGTGAGCTTTTCAATTCCGCTCCTCCCCGAGAAGCAAGGATGCCAATCACCGGGGTAGCAAGGATGCCAATCACCCGAGAAGCAAGGATGCCAATCACCGGGGAGCAAGGGATTTTTTGTCCGAAACGTTAAAAAATCATTAATAGGGGGCGACCGGGGGGCCCGATGTTTGGGGAATATCATAAAACTGCGTAAATTTGCACTATGAACTGTCCGGAAATGATAACGGAACGGCGTAATGGCATTGCAGCTCAGCTCGCCGGAATTGCGTTGCAATCGGTAATGTCGCTGCGGGCGGCGCTTTGGGCGCTGCTTGCGGTGTTGCTGTTGCTGCCTGCGGAGGTCAGCGGCCAGACGGCTGTGCGCCGCGGCGGCCATCGTCATGCCCCTGCTCAGGTAACCCCGGTCGACTCCACAGCGCTCCCCAATGCCGCCGACTCCACAGCGCTCCCCAATGCAGCAAACTCCTCAGCGCTCCAAAATGCCGCAGACTCTCTGGCGCAAGCCGCGCTGCCCGACTCCATCCCTGTCGGAGCGCCGCTGAAAGCCCCCTCGGCTGTGGTGGAGGACCGCTTCGAAATCTCGGGCGATTCGCTGTATTTCAGCCAGCCCGACACCATCGGGGTGATGACAGCCGGTGAGGCCATGGGCCTGGACCAGTCGCGCCGCTCGGCCCGCAACGACTCCATCATGGGGATGCTGAAGTCCATCCCGGAGGACGAATGGGTGCCCCGCCCGGTGGAGTTCAACCCCGACCCGAACCGCGCCGTGTGGCTCTCGGCGCTTTTCCCGGGCTTGGGACAGGTCTATAACCGGCGCTACTGGAAACTGCCGATTATCGTCGGCGGCTACCTCGGTCTGGGCTACGCCACGTCGTGGAACAACCAGATGCTAACCGACTACAACCGCGCCTACGCCGACATCATGGACAACGACCCCGACACCAAAAGTTACATGGACTTCTTCGCCCCGAACGTCTCGGAGTCGTCGATCGACAAAACGTGGCTGACCAACCTGCTGCGTTCCCGCAAGAATTATTTCCGCAGAAACCGCGACCTCTGCATCATCAGTATGGTCGGAGTGTATCTGCTCGCTATGGTCGACGCCTACGTCGACGCCTCTCTCTCGCATTTCGACATCAACCCACACCTGTCGATGGATGTTACCCCCGCCGTAATGCAGGACGGGCGGCAGCACTACCCCTCCGTCGGGCTGGCCTGGGCCTTGAATTTCTAACACGCGCTAAACTCGCTCTCACATGACGCTTGCCATCCTTCGTCCCCGCCGTCTGTCGCTGCTGTTGCTCGGGTGCCTCGCCGTAGGCACAGCCTGGGCCAAGCCGCGCGCTACGGTGCTGGATCTGAACAAATTTGCCACCGATTCCGCCATTGTTCTCCCCGAAAGCTTCGAGACCGATACTCACAAGATGCTGGAGAACTGGTATCTGCAGAATTATACCGCTCTCGACGCCGACGTTGCCTCGCGCCCCGACCCCTCCGTCACCGACGAGGAGATTATCCGCCGTCTGGGCTCCATCCCCACCACCATGGAGCTGCCGTTCAACTCCATCGTGCGCGCCTACATCGACGCCTACACCACCAAGAACCGCGCTCTGGTGGAGAATATGCTCGGCATGAGCCTCTACTACATGCCGATTTTCGAGCAGGCTCTGGAGCGGGAGAAACTCCCCATGGAGCTGCGCTACCTCCCGATCATCGAATCGGCCATGAACCCCGACGCCGTCAGCCGCTCGGGCGCAACCGGCCTCTGGCAGCTGATGCTCCCCACAGCCCGCGGGTTCGGCATGGAGGTAAACACGCTGGTCGACGAGCGCCGCGACCCGGTGGCCTCCTCGGCCGTCGCCGCCCGGCTGCTGCGTCAGCTCTACGACATCTACCACGACTGGTCGCTGACCATCGCCGCCTATAACTGCGGCGCCGGCAACATCAACAAGGCCCTGCGGCGCTGCACCGCCGACAAAAAGGATTTCTGGGCAATCTACCCCTATCTCCCCAAACAGACCCGCGGCTACGTCCCCTGTTTCATCGCCGCAACCTACGTGATGAACTTCTACAAGGAGCACAACATCTCGCCGGCGCTGGCCAAGAAGCCGATTCTCACCGACTCGGTGCACGTAGGCCGCCGCATTCATTTCCAGCAGATCAGCGACATCCTGCAGATTCCCGTCGAGGAGCTGAGGGTGCTGAATCCGCAGTACCGTCAGGACCTCATCCCGGGCGACATCCGCCCCTACCCGCTGGTGCTTCCCGCCAACCAGATTTACGCATATATAATGAGCGAAGACGCCATCGCCGCCCACAACGCCGACCGCTACGCGCGCCGCGAGACCGCCGACCCGGCCACCGCGTCAGCCGCTGCTGACGCCGGCGATGTAGACGCCTCGGGCCAGGAGGGGGAATGGGTAACCACCGAGAAGGTGCTGTGGCACAAGGTGAAGAAGGGTGAGACCCTCCGCTCGATCGCCAAGAAATATGGTGTGTCGCTGACGGCCCTGCGCAAGGCCAACGGCAATATCAACAAGGCGCGCCGCGGCCGCACACTTAAGGTCGTGACCGTCGAGAAAACCTTCAAACCCTCCACCCCGGCAGCTGCGGACTCTGTAGCCGCTCCGACTCCGCCGGCCGACGGCGACAATCTGTTGGTAAAGCAGGATTCCGCCGCCCCCTCGCCTGCTGATCCCGCTGCCACCGACGGTTCGGCCGCCGACATCGCCCGCGCCGACGCTGCCGCCGAGGCCGCGATGACCGGCCCGGTTGACACCCCCGCAAAGGCCGAAGCCCCTGCACCAGCCGCCAAGGACTCCACCGCTGCTCCGAAGAAAGATTCCTCCGCCGCTCCGAAGAAGGACTCCGCCCCGAAGAAGGATTCCGCTCCGAAGAATAAGAAAAAAGACACGAAGAAAAAAGACACCTCCAAGACCGTCACCGTCCGCTCCGGCGACTCCCTCGACAAAATCGCGCGCCGCAACGGCACAACAGTGGCCAAAATCAAGCAGCTCAACGGTCTGAAAGGCAATAACCCCATCATCAAGCCCGGTCAGAAAATCCGCGTAAAATAACTCCGCGCAACGCGTAAAACATCCCCGCGTAAAATGATTGCAGAAGATACAGAACAAGCTAAGCTTCAGGAAATTGCAGCTGACACCGAACTGATTCTCATCAATATTTCGGGACAGGACAAGCCCGGCGTAACCGCCGCGCTCACCGCCATCCTCGCCCGCTACGACGCCATGGTGCTTGACATCGGTCAGGCCGATATCCACCACACCCTCTCGCTCGGAATCCTGTTCCGGACCAATCCGAAGCAGTCGGGCGACATCATGAAGGACCTGCTGTTCAAGGCCTACGACATGGGGGTGAAAATCCGTTTTACCCCTATTTCCATCGAGGAATACGAGAACTGGGTGAGCCGTCAGGGTAAAAACCGCTGGATTATCACCATTCTCGGACGCCAGCTGACTGCCCGCCACATCGCCCTTGTTTCGGAAGTTATTGTGGAACAAGGACTTAACATCGACGCCATTCAGCGCCTCACCGGTCGCCAGCCCCTCACCGAAGGTTCCCTTCCCCGCGCCAAAGCCTGCATCGAGTTCTCGGTGCGCGGCACCCCGCGGGACCGCGACGCCATGCAGAGCCGCTTCATCGAAATCTCCTCGCGCGAGGGATTCGACATCTCGCTGCAGGAGGATACGATGTACCGCCGCTGCCGCCGCCTGATCTGCTTCGATATGGACTCCACGCTGATTCAGACCGAGTGCATCGACCAGCTGGCCGAGCGCGCCGGGGTCGGTGACAAGGTCAAAGCCATCACCGAACGCGCCATGCGCGGCGAGATAGACTTCCGCGAGAGCTTCACCGAGCGCGTAGCGCTGCTTAAAGGGTTGGATGTCAGCGTCATGGAGGACATCGCCCAGCATCTGCCGATAACCGAAGGGGTCGACCGTATGATGCAGGTGCTCAAGCGCGCCGGCTTCAAGACCGCCATCCTCTCGGGTGGATTCACATACTTCGGCGAATACCTCAAGCGCCGTTTCGGATTCGATTACGTCTACGCCAACGAACTCGAAGTCGAGGACGGCAAGCTCACAGGCCGCTACGTCGGCGACGTTGTCGACGGCAAGCGCAAACAGGAGCTGCTGAAACTCATCGCTCAGGTTGAGAACGTAAATATAGCCCAGACCATCGCCGTAGGCGACGGGGCCAACGACCTGCCGATGCTCGCCGCCGCCGGTCTCGGCATCGCCTTCCACGCCAAACCGAAGGTTAAGCAGACCGCCGAGCAGTCGATTTCGACCATCGGCATCGACGGCGTGCTCTACTTCCTCGGCTTCAAGGACTCCTTCATCAGCGCCCCGAAATAACCCGCCCTCCCTAAAAACTTTCCCCTTGAAGGCACTATTCCATACTTTCGGCTGCAAACTGAACTTCGCCGAGACCTCGGCGGTCGCCACCCGTATGGCCGGCCGCGGCATCCGCCGTGCCCTCAAAGGTGAGATCCCTGACATCATCTTCGTCAACACCTGCTCCGTCACCGAGGAGGCCGACAAAAAATGCCGCCAGACAATCCGCTCGTACCACCGCCGCTACCCCGAAGCCGCAATTCTGGTCACCGGCTGCTACGCGCAGCTCAAACCCCAGGAAGTCAGCGAACTCCCCGGCGTGGTTCTCGTTGCCGGCAACGACAAAAAAGGTGAAGTGACCCGCTATCTCGACGAATTCCTCGCCAACAAAAAGGCCGAAACCTCCCGAGTCATAACAGAAGCTGAAGATTCCCGCGCCGGAATAGCGGCCGCGGCTTCGCGCGTGGAAGTGATTCCGGCCAAGGATATCCGCTCCTTTACGCCATCATGTTCGCGCGGCGACCGCACCCGCTATTTCCTTAAGGTTCAGGACGGTTGCGACTGCTGGTGCTCCTACTGCACCATCCCCGCGGCCCGCGGCCGGAGCCGTTCGGCCACCGTAGCGCAACTCGTGGCGCAGGCCGAGGAGGCCGCCCGCGCGGGGGGCCGCGAAATCGTCATCACCGGTGTCAACATCGGCGACTTCGGCCGCCGACAGCCCGACCGCCCCGAGGGAGCCGCCCCCGAAACATTCCTCGACCTCATCCGCGCCCTCGACCGCGTCGAAGGGATTCAGCGCTACCGCATCTCGTCGATCGAACCCGACCTGCTGACCGACGAAATCATCGGATTCTGCGCTACGTCACGCGCCTTCATGCCGCATTTCCATATCCCCCTGCAATGCGGTTCCGACGCCGTGCTGCGGCTGATGCGCCGCCGCTACGACACCGCCCTTTTCCGCGACAAAATCCTGAAAATCAAAGAACTGATTCCCGACGCATTCATCGGAATCGACCTTATAGCCGGTGCACGCGGCGAAACACCCGAAGAGTTCCGCCGCTCGCTGGAGTTCATCGAATCGCTCCCGGTGAGCCGCCTCCACGTCTTCCCCTACTCCGAGCGCCCCGGCACCCGCGCCCTCGAAATCCCCTACGTCGTCAGCCAGGAGGAAAAGCACCGCCGCGTTGCCGAAATGATGGAACTTTCGCGCCGCAAGCTCGAAACCTTCTCCCTCCCCTACCTCCACACCGTGCGCCCCGTGCTCCTGGAACACGCCGCCACCCCCGGCGCCCCCCTCTCGGGCTTCACCGACAACTACCTCCGCGTCCACCTGACCCCCACACCCGCGGACCTCGATAACTGCATCCTTCCCGTCCGCCTCGACTCCATGACCCTCTCCCCCACCGGCGAGCCCGAATTCCTCGGCTCACTACTCCCCGAAGGACTGGCGAGTTTGTAATTTACTTTGCCGTTGAAAGAATGAAGAAAGTTGCTGTCATTATACTGAACTGGAATGGCGAGAAGCTCCTGAGGGAGTTTCTGCCGTCGGTCGTGGCCAACACGAATCCGTCGCTGGCGGATGTGATTGTGGCCGACAATGGTTCCACCGACTCGTCGCGGGTGGTGCTCGCGAAGGAGTTTCCGGAGGTCAAGGTGCTGAAATTCAGCGAGAATCTCGGTTTTGCCGAGGGTTACAACCGCGCGCTCCGCGAGACGGGCTACCCCCTGACGGTGCTTCTGAACTCCGATGTCGAGACTCCCGCGGGGTGGATCGAGCCGCTCGTGGAGTTTATGGATGCCCACGGCGAAGCCGGGGGATGTCAGCCTAAGCTGTTGGCTTACAAGCAGAAGGATACTTTTGAATATGCCGGAGCCGCCGGCGGTTTCATCGACCGGAACGGCTTTCCATACTGCCGAGGCCGAATATTTTCGACCGTCGAGAAGGACGACGGGCAGTACGACTCCCCGTGTGAAATCTTCTGGGCTACAGGCGCCTGCCTGATGGTTCGTACGGAGCTATATAACCGCGCCGGGGGGCTTGACAAGCTGTTTTTCGCCCACATGGAGGAGATCGACCTCTGCTGGCGGCTGAATCAGATGGGTTTCAGTCTCTGGTGTGTCCCGGCATCGAAGGTATATCATCTCGGAGGGGGTTCGCTGCCGGCATCGAATCCGCGGAAAACTTACCTGAATTTCCGCAACAACCTGCTGATGCTCTACAAGAACCTGCCTGAGGGGGACCGCCGGTGCACCCTTATCCGGCGCCGTTTGCTCGATACCGTTGCGTGGGCAAAGTTCATGATTACCTTTGATTTCGCCAACGCCAACGCCATTCTGAAAGCCCACCGCGACTTCCGGAAAATGCGCGCCGAATATAAGCCCGGGCAATTTCCGCAGCCGGTCAGGACCAATCTTCTGCGCAACCCGCGCCGCCCCAATATCCTCCTGCACTACTACCTCCGCGGGCATCGCCGGTTTTCGCAAATCTGAACCGCGGGAGGGAGCAGAGCACGCGCCGGCAAGCCGGCTGAACAGTAGCAAAAAAGCCAGTGGGCTGCGCATACAATCCAGCGCTATTCGGCGCTATTCGCAGCGCTATCCGCAATTTCAATTAACCGATTGACTGCCAAATGATTCTCTGTAGCGAAACTCAAATAATGGAGGGATTGATTTCCGACCTCGCCTTCATCCTGCTCCTCGGTGCGGGAGTTACACTGCTGTTCAAATGGATTAAACAACCCGTGGTGCTCGGTTATATCGTGGCCGGGTTCCTCGCATCGCCGAATTTCAAGCCACTCCCCTCCGTCACTACTGAAGCCAACATCGAATTCTGGGCGCAGCTCGGAATCATATTCCTCCTCTTTTCGCTCGGTCTGGAGTTCAGTTTCAAGAAGTTAATGAACACCGGCGGCTCGGCGGTGGTCACGGCGCTGATTATCGTCGTTGGGATGATGGCCACCGGTTTCGCCATAGGTCACCTGCTGGGATTCACCACCATCAACGCCCTCTTCCTCGGCGGCATGCTCTCCATGTCCTCCACCACAATCATCATCAAAGCCCTGACCGACTTAGGGTTACGTCAGAAAAAGTTCGCCTCGCTCGTCTTCGCCGTGCTCATCGTCGAAGACCTATTCGCGGTGGTGATGATGGTGGTGCTGAGTTCCATCGCCATCAATAACTCCGTCGAAGGGGGCGAAATGCTGATGAGCATCTCAAAACTCATTTTCTTCCTGATAATCTGGTTCTTAGTCGGCGTTTACGTGCTGCCGTCGCTGCTCAACCGCTGCCGCCGGTTCCTGAACGACGAAACCCTGCTGATAGTGTCGATGGGGCTCTGCCTGTCGATGGCCGTATTCTCCGTAATCTGCGGATTCTCAATGGCTTTGGGCGCCTTCGTGATGGGTTCGATACTTGCCGGGACAAGCTACGCCGAGCGCATCGAGCAGGTGACGATGTCGGTCAAGGACCTCTTCGGCGCCGTCTTCTTCATCTCAGTAGGAATGATGGTGCAGCCGGCGGTATTGGTGCAGTACTGGTGGCCGATTCTGATACTGTCGCTCGTGGTGATTGTCGGCATGACGATATTCGGCACCTTCGGTATGCTCGTGACGGGCCAGAGCCTGCGCGTAGCCATAGAATCGGGCTTCTCGCTGACGCAAATCGGCGAATTCGCCTTCATCATCGCCACCCTCGGCATGAGCCTCGGCGTGCTGAATCCCGAAATCTACCCCATCGTGGTGGCCGTTTCGGTAATCACCACATTCACAACGCCATACTTCATCCGCGCCTCGGATCCCGTCTACCTTTTCGTTGAAAAGCACCTCCCCCCGCGGCTCCATTTCCTGATTGACCGCTACTCCGGCGAAGCCTCCGAGTCAACCGGCAACGAAACCCGCCGCGCATGGTCCGAAATGCTGCGCCGCTACCTCTGGCGCATCCTCCTCTACTCCATAATCCTGATTGCCATCTCGCTCGTAGGCCAGAACTACCTCCGGCCGCTGCTCGATGAAATCGTGCCCCGCTGGAGCAAATTCCTCACCGTCGCAGCCACCATAGTGGCTATGTCGCCCTTCCTTTTGGCACTTGTACTCCCCCCGTCGCGCTCCGCAGCGCCCGAAAACGCCGACGCCCGCAAAGCTGCAGCATCGCTGAAAGTACCCCGCGTGGTAATCATGGTTTTCCGCTTCCTGATAGCCCTGGCGTTCATAGTCCACACAATTTCAGTCTACTACACGAAGACTACCGGCGTCACGGTCGGCATCGCCGTGTTCCTGCTGCTGATGCTGCTGCTCAACCGGAAGCTCAACCGACGCCTCCACCACATCGAAACCCGCTTCCTCGACAACCTCAACGAGCGCGACCTGCGCCGTTCGGGCAAAAACAACACCCTCGTCAGCGACCTGCACCTGGCCTACGTGCACGTCGGCTACGGCTGTCCGTTTGTAGGCGAACGCCTGAGCAACACCAACTTACGTTCGGAATACGGCGTGGATGTCGTCTCGGTCCAGCGCAACGGCCTGACCTACCTCGTCCCCTCGGCCGACATGCGCCTATTCCCCGGCGACACCATCGGCCTGATCGGCACCGACGAGCAGATTTCAGCACTCCTCCCCGTTACCGAGGCTGAAACCTCCGCCGCCTCGGCTGCCGCTACCTCCACCGCTCCCGACCTGCGGCTGACGGCTGTAACCCTCGGTCCGTCGTCGCCGCTGAACGGCCTGACCCTCGCCGGAGCCGATGTCCGGCGCCGCTACAACACTCATGTCGTGGCCCTGCAGCGCGATGGCGCGTTCATCGACCATCCGGCCACCCTCCCCCTGCAGCCCGGCGACCGACTGTACGTCGTCACCCCCTCCGCCGCCACCGCCACCATCCTCGAAGGCCCCGGCGAGTAAGCCCATATAAAATCCGGTCGCAAGGTTGCGCCGAAGCTACATCCCTGCGACCGGACTATATCTGTTACTTGAGTCAGAACCGGTAACCTAAAGTCTTTTACTTGATTCTGAACTGATAACCTAAAGTTATCTGGATTGATGAGCCGCGCGAAGCCGAGAAGGTATCGCGCTTCGAGGAGGGGTAGATATTCCCCAGACCGTAATAATAGCGCCCTTCGAGGGTGATGCTGTGGCGCTTTCTGATGATGAATTCCACACCGGCGCCGGCCGTGATGCCGTAGTCAAACCGGGAATGGATGTCGAGTTGCATCTGCTCATAACGGCGGTTCGACGGAAAATCGGGAACATTAGGCGCCGCCATGTAGTCGAAATCGGCGGTGGTCTTGTCGCCGATCATATATCCGACCTCGGGGCCTAAGTTAAAGAAACACTTCACATTACGTCCGCCGAAGAAGATGTGCGTCATGATGGGAAGCTCGATGTAAGTGAGCTGACGCTCGAAATTGAAGGGGTGCTCCTCGAAGTCCTCCTTCCAGCCGCGCTGTTCCATATTCAGCTCCACGAGGATGCCGACGTGGCGCTCCTCGGCGTAGCGGAAACTGAAACCGAAGTTCATACCCTGGAGCATGCTCTCCTTGACCGAGGGGAAAAAAGACTGCTTGGACAGCGACACGCCCCCATGAACACCCACGTGGACGTGAGGCACATAATGGCGCTGCGCCGCAGCCGGAAGCCACGCCGCAACCGCAGCCACGCAAACCGCAATCAGCCTCAGCACGAAACCGCAACGGCAATTTCTGTCATGTAATCCGCAATGAATCATTACATTATCACTTTCTGAATTACGCCGCCGGGGAGATAGTTGATGAAATAGAGGGCGTCGTTATAGTAGCCGGCGCCGCCATACTGCCGCAACTGCAGCTCGCTCTGAATTCCGGAGAAATTCAGGGGGAACTCGCCGGTTTCGGCCCGCTGGCGCAGCAGGTCAATCACAAACATTCCGGCATCGAAGCCGAGGATTCCGAGCACGGGCATCTGTTTGTCGAGCATCCCCTCGCCGTAAACAGCCTTGAACTTATCGCTCAGCCGGCGGGCGTTCTCGTCGCGTTCGGTCGGGAAATAGCGCGAATAAATGGTGGATTCGATGTTGCAAATCTCATCGAAAGAGTCGCCGCGGAAGGTAGCCCATTCGGGATAGCCGAACACACGCACGTTCGCCGGGAGCGCCGAGCGTTCCCTCAGGCTCTTGATGGCGTGTACGAAGTGGTTGAATTCGTCGCGGTTACCCGACGCGGGAACGAACACCACCGGGGTGTTGTCGGGGTCGAAACCTTCGAGGTCGGCATCAGCCAGATAGCCATCATATTCCACTGTCTCATAGTGGATTGCGACGCTGTCGAGATGCTGGCGGAGCATTGTGGTGAACTCCGCTTTGTCGTGCTTGCCATCTTTCCGGGAGATGAAAACGGGAGTATAGCCGCCGAAAGTGTCGACAAAACCGCTGACGGCATGAGCATACATATCATCGCGGGGGATGTTGGGCTGAATCATCCCCGGACGGGTCATATAGGAGGAATCGCGGACGGCGAACATATTGAGAATCAGAGCATCATCGGGAGCGATTGTTGCTATGGCCTCGAGTTGCGCGGGGTTGTCGGGGGCAATGAACAGATCCACCGATTCCATTTCGGGGTTGCGCATGATTTCACGTACGGAATCGGCGCTGGCGCAGGAATCGTAAACGCGGATATTCACCGGCCAGCTGCCGGCTACGTTCAGCGAGTCAGCAGCCAAGAGGAAGCCCTTGTAAAACTCGGTGATAAGCTGGGTCTGGCGCCCCATGGTCTCTTCCTGCAGGAGGAACGGCAAGATTACAGCCACCTGAAGGGGTTCGCGGACCACCTCCTCGACTTCAACCGCTACCGTGTCGGCTTCCACGCTGTCGGTCGGGAGGGTCAGCGAGGCCGGACCGCCGTAATACGAAGTTCCGGCAGCAGCAATCGAGTCGGCCATTGCCATTTCGGGGTCGACGGCGGGAGTGGATTTCACTTTGCGGCGCCGTCTGGGCTTATCGGCAGGAGCAGGGTCGGAAGCAGGAGCGGCAACTTCAGGAACAGAAACTTCAGGATTATCGGCCTCAGTGGCAGCAGCTTCCGGAACGGCAGCTTCAGACTTAGCGGATTCAGGTTTGGCGGCATCAGGATTGGCAATTTCTGAGTTGCCGGGGAGGCGGAGGCGCTCACCGGCCTTGATACCGTCGGCTGCGCCGGGATTCAGGGCAATCAGCTGGTCCATCGTCAGTCCATACTGCCGGGCGATGCCGTAGATGCTTTCCCCCTTTTTCACGATATGCGACACCGGTCCGGCGGAATTACCTGCCGAAGCACTACCGCCGGGAGCAGCGGATTTGAGGTCCATGGGGAAGAAAAGACGCATTTTGGGCTTCACACCGTCGGCCACCGAGGGGTTGTTGGCCTTGATGTCGGCGACCGAAACACCTAATTTGTCGGCGATTGTGTAGAGCGATTCGCCCGGCTTCACGTCGTAGTAATACACCTCGACGCCATTGATCATGCGGGTAGGCAAGTCGTTGAGCGACAATGCCCAGGCCGATGTAACAGCCACTAAAATCGCAGCAGCCGTCAGGACTGCGGGCCTTAATATCTTATAAAATTTCATTAATTTTCAGCTTAAAACAAGCAGGTCCCCGGCGTTGGAGGCCATACCAACTGCAAAGTTAGCTTCTTTTCGCCAATTAACCAAACAATTACCGCGGAACCGGGCAAATTTATTTGTCCGGGCCCACGCCAAAGATTCAAAGGCACATCCCTACGCTCCGAGGAGGGGGAGGATGCGGTGGAGGGCGGCGATGAAGAGGTCAACCTCCTCGCGGGTGTTGTAGAGGGCGAAGGAGGCACGGACGGTGCCTTCGATGCCGAGGGCCTCCATCAGCGGCTGGGCGCAGTGATGGCCGGTGCGGACGGCTACGCCGAGCTTGTCGAGGAGCATGCCGGTGTCGTAATGGTGGGCGTGGCCGATTAGGAAGGAGATGACGGGCGCCTTCCCCGCCGCGGTGCCGAAAATCCTCATGCCGGGGATTTGCTCCATCTGCGCGGTGCAATAGTGGAGCAGGTCGAGCTCATGGGCTTCAATCTCCTGTATGCCAATGGATTGAATATAGTCGAGACAAGCCGAAAAAGCTGCGATTCCGACGAAATCCGGCGTTCCGGCTTCGAATTTCAGGGGCGGTTCCTCGAAGGTTGTGCCGCTGAACGAAACGTGCTTGATCATCTCGCCGCCACCCTGATAGGGGGGCATTTTTTCCAACAGTTCCCGACGGCCGTAGAGCACCCCGATGCCGGTCGGACCGTACATCTTATGCGAGGAGAAAGCGTAGAAATCGGCGCCGAAATCCTGTACGTCGATGCGGAGATGCGGAGCGGCCTGCGCCCCGTCGACCAGCGCCAGGCACCCTTTGGAGTGGGCGTAAGCCACCATCTCCCGGACCGGATTGACCGTTCCCAACACGTTGGAAATGTGGCAGAAAGCCACTAAGCGGGTGCGGTCGGTGAACATCGCGCGGTAGGCCTCGAGGTCGAGGGAGCCGTCGGCGAGGATAGGCACCACCTTGATTTTCACCGCCTTGCGCTGCTGGAGGAGCTGCCAGGGAACGATGTTGGCGTGGTGTTCCATCTGAGTGAGGATAATCTCATCGCCATCTTCGAGCAACTGACCATAGGAGGAGGCCACGAGGTTGATACCCTCGGTGGTGCCGCGGGTGAAAATCACCTCGCTGCGGTCGGCGGCGTTGATGTACTGGCGGACCTTGTCGCGGGTGCGCTCCATAAGGTCGGTAGCCTCCTGCGAAAGGAAAAAGACGCCGCGGTGGACGTTGGCCTTATGGGCGGTATACATCTCGCTGACCGCCTCGACCACCTGACGGGGAGTCTGGGAGGTAGCCGTGTTGTCCAGATAGACCAGCGGCCGGCCATACATCTTGCGATCCAATATAGGGTAATCGCGCCGAAGCGCTTCAACATCGAGCATAGTTCAATAATAAAAAAGCTTTTTTCTCACTGTTCAGCCGGCTTGCCGGCGTCTGCCTGTGTCGTCTTGCCGGCGCGGGCTTACCGCGCCTTGCAGCCTGCGCACATCCCCGGCCCGGAGAAGCGGACCTCCACAAGATGGCGAAGCCGGTCGCGGAGAGTTTCGAGGCAAATGGAGTCGATGACATCGACCATGAAGGCCTGCATCAGCATCTTGCGCGCCTCAGCCAGAGGGATACCGCGCTGCCGCATGTAGAAGAGCGCGTTGGCGTCGAGCTGACCGGTGGAAGCGCCGTGAGAGCACTTCACATCGTCATTGTAAATCAGCAGCTGCGGCTTCGAGTGCATCCTTGCGCCGTCGGAGGCCAGGAGGTTGCGGTTGCTCTGGTAAGCCTCGTTGAAACGGGCGTTGTGAGCCACCTCGATGCTCCCCTCGAAAGCGCCGGAAGCATTCTCGTCGAGCACATACTTGAACAGCTGATTGCTGTGGCAGCTGTCGCCGCGGTGGGTCAGCTGCGAAGCATTGTCGATATGCTGCCGCCCCGAGCCGATAGCCATTCCGGAGAGCTGCGTCGTGCAATGCGAACCGGCGACCTCAATATTGAACTCATTGCGGGTCAGGCCATTGGTGAGCGTAGAAATGCAGATATTCAGCGCCGAGCCCTCCTCCTGACGGCCGATGAAACGGCTCCAGCGGGAGGTGTCGGGAGTCGACTCCTCGATGTCATACCAGTCAACATGAGCGCGTTCGCCGCAGAGAATCTGCACAACCTCCGAGGAGGCGAACTTCACCCCCGCGGACTGCGTGTGGTCGCATTTGAGGATTGCCACCTCGGCATCCTCCTCGGCGAGCACAACCACCCTGCGGGCACTCAGCAGCGGCGCCGGAGCGCTGAAAATGTCGACAAGCTGAATCGGCTTCGCCACCTTCACCCCCTTGCGGACATGAATCAGCACACCGTCCTGCAACAGCAGGGAGTTGAAGTCAAGGGCAATGGAACCATCCTGGATCATCGCCCCCCGAAGCAGTTCGGGGTCAGCGTCGGCCAGCGAACAGACCGTAACCCCCTCGGGGAGATTCTTGAGCAAAGTGGCCGTCGGCACGAACCGGTCGTTGACCACCACGGCCATCAGGGTTGAGATATTGGGGACATCGCAGCGAAACGTCGCGGCGATATCAACCGGGATATTCACTCGGGCGACGTTCACGCCGAAATCCGGGGCGAACATCTCCTCGATGGAAGTCTTTTCGTACCCCTCGTCGGAGTGCACGGGGAGGCGGCCGGCCTCGGTGAGACGGACGCAGGTATCATCGCGCAAGTCGTTGAGCACCTGCGGACTATGCTCCTCCAGGGTTTTCCGCTCGGCGCGGAAAAGGTCGATATACTGGGTCAGGGCAGCCATCATTCACCCTCCTTTCTCCGGGCGTCTTCCTCCTCGCGGATCCAGTCGTAGCCGCGTTCCTCCAGCTCCAGGGCCAGTTCGGGACCGCCGGTGCGGACGATGCGCCCCTTGTAGAGCACATGCACGAAATCGGGCTTGATGTAGTCAAGAAGTCGCTGATAGTGAGTGATTACGATGGTTGCGTTGCGGTCGCTCTTGAGCTTGTTGACACCGCCGGCAACCACGCGCAGGGCGTCGATATCGAGGCCGGAGTCGGTCTCGTCGAGGATGGCCAGACGGGGTTCGAGCACCGCCATCTGGAAGATTTCATTGCGCTTCTTCTCGCCCCCCGAGAAACCCTCGTTGACCGAACGGGAAGCCAGTTTGTTGTCGAGTTCCACGATTGCGCGCTTCTGGCGCATCAGCTTCAGGAAATCGCTGGCCGAGAGGGCAGGTTCATGGAAATATTCGCGCTTGGCATTGACGGCGGCGCGCATAAAGTTCACCATCGAGACACCCGGGATTTCAACCGGGTACTGGAACGATAGGAACAGCCCCTCGTGACTGCGGTCCTCGGGCGACAGGGCCAGCAGGTCGAGTCCGTGGAACTCGGCGCTGCCGCCGGTGACGGTGAATGAGGGATTTCCGGCCAGAACGCTCGAGAAGGTTGATTTTCCGGAGCCGTTGGGGCCCATTATGGCGTGTACCTCGCCGGGGCGGACCGTGAGGTTCACACCTTTGAGAATTTCTTTGTCTTCGACTTTTGCGCGGAGGTCAGTGACCTTCAGCAGTATTTCATCACTCATCTGTAAGAGATTGAAGATTAGGAATTTACATTTTATTTAACCCGCCGAGTTATTTAACCCACCGAGCCTTCAAGGGTTATCTGCAGCAGGCGCTGAGCCTCGACGGCGAACTCCATCGGGAGCTTGTTCATCACCTCCTTGGCGTAGCCGTTGACAATCAGGCCGACGGCCTGCTCGGTAGGTATGCCGCGCTGGTTGCAGTAAAACAGCTGGTTCTCAGAGATTTTCGAGGTAGTGGCTTCGTGCTCCACGACAGCGTCGGGGGTCATCACGTCGATGTAGGGGAAAGTGTGGGCGCCGCAGTTCGAGCCCAACAACAGGGAGTCGCACTGGGTGTGGTTGCGGGCGCGCAGAGCCGCGGGGGTAACCTTCACCAGACCGCGGTAGGAGTTCTCGGAATAACCGGCCGAAATACCCTTGGAGACGATTGTCGAACGGGTGTCGGGAGCAAGGTGAATCATCTTCGTGCCGGTGTCGGCCTGCTGATAGTTGCGGGTGACGGCAACGGAGTAAAACTCACCCTGCGAGCCGCGCCCGGCAAGCACACACGAAGGGTATTTCCAGGTTATCGCCGAACCGGTCTCGACCTGCGTCCAGGAAAGTTTGGAGTAATCGCCGCGACATAAACCTCTCTTGGTCACGAGGTTATACACACCGCCGCGCCCCTGGGCGTCGCCGGCATACCAGTTCTGCACCGTCGAATACTTAACCTCGGCGCGGTCCTCGACCACAATCTCCACGATTGCGGCATGGAGCTGGTTTTCGTCGCGCATCGGGGCGGTGCACCCCTCGAGATAGCTGACGTAAGAGTCGTCGTCGGCCACGATGAGCGTGCGCTCGAACTGGCCGGTGCCGGCGGCGTTGATTCGGAAATAGGTCGACAGCTCCATAGGGCAGCGGACACCCTTGGGGATATAGACGAAAGAGCCGTCGGAGAATACCGCGGAGTTCAGCGCGGCGTAGAAATTATCCCTGTAGGAGACCACCGAACCGAGATATTTTTTCACCAGGTCGGGGTAATCCTTCACGGCTTCGGAAATCGAGCAGAAGATGATTCCCTTCTCGGCGAGGGCCTCGCGGTGGGTGGTTTTCACCGACACGGAGTCCATGACGGCATCGACGGCCATGCCGGCGAGCTGTTTCTGCTCCTGCAGGGGGATTCCGAGCTTGTCGAAAGTCTCGAGCAGCTCCGGGTCAACCTCGTCGAGGCTCTTCGGACCCTCCTTTTTCACCGGGGCAGCGTAGTAGCTGATTGCCTGGAAATCAATCTCAGGCATCTTCAGGTGGCCCCAGGTCGGCGGGGTGAGCGTCAGCCAGTAGCGGAAGGCCTTGAGTCGGAACTCCAGGAGCCATTCCGGCTCATGTTTCTTCTTGGAAATCAGGCGCACGACCTCCTCGTTAAGGCCCACGGGGATGATGTCCGTGTCGATGTCCGTAACGAAGCCATATTTGTAGTCACCCTCGGTGACGTCGTCAATCAGTCGTGAATCCTTACTCATATAAGTAAAATTTCAAAATGATTTTTAAAGTTTAAAGACCTGACAGTCAACGCTTGCGCTTGTAAAGCTCCCGGACTCAGGAAAAAGCCCAGCCGAGCACCGCCGGAGCGAATCCGGTGATAAATTCGGCAACGTGGCCGCCGCCGAGGGTGCAGATTTCCGTCAGGTTCTGTGTAGGCTTGATAACCAGCCAGAGGTTAATCAGCAGGCTGAGAATCAGCATCCATTCGAACACCGTATAGACCACGCCGCCGAAGCGGTCGAGCGCTCCGAGTTGCAGCGCATGGGTGGTCTTTTTCAGCAGCAACGCCAGCAAGCGGACGCCTATATAGGTGAGTATGAACAGGATAGCTTTCGCCAGCACGATATCAAGCGTACCCGGAGCCTCGCCGCCGGTAGCCATTACGCAGGCAAGGCGCTCCCCGAACAGACGGCAGACAACCACAGCCACGAACAGCGCCGCAACAGCGCCGACCTGCACGATTACGCCGCGCCAGAAGCCTACGGCAACCGCGCCGACAAACACTATCAATATTAAAACGTCGAGTACTGTCATTGGTTCATGCGAATTCAGAGCACAAAATTACTTAAATTTTTCGGATTCTCCGAATAAATTGTTAATTTTGCTGCTATATAGCGCCAACGGCCCTCCGGAGGCGCCGCCTTGCTGTGGCAATCAGTCCCCTTAGCCGTGGCAATCAATCTTTTTCACTCCCCCGATTGTTGAAACATCAAACTGATACATATTTATGAAATTCCTGAAATCCCTCGCTGTAATTTTCAGCATCGTATGTCTGTTCACTGCCTGCGGCAACAAAGCCAACGCCGATTCCAAAGCTTCCGCCCGACGCACCGAAGCCTCTGCTCCCGACCAGAAGGATCCCAAGAAGATCGCAGCCAAAGATCCCGTGATCCAGCTCGCTGCCGGTCAGCAGCTTCCCGCCTTCAACGGCAAGCCGATGGTGATTGACTTCAACGCCACCTGGTGCGGTCCCTGCCGTCAGTTCGCCCCTGTTTTCCACAGCGTTGCAGCGGACTTCGACGGACGCGTGACCTTCGTCAGCGTCGATGTCGACAAGAGCCCCGAACTCGCCGCCCAGTATGGCGTCCAGAGCATCCCCTTCGTGGTTTACCTGATGCCCGACGGCACCGCATACCGCACTGTCGGCCTCATATCCGAGGGGGAATTCGCAGCACGTGTTACTTCGCTGCTGACAAAATAAAATTGGCGGTTTACGGGAAAATGCGTAACTTCGTAAGTTAAATCAAAACCGATTATGGCTGAAAACAGAACCACGGCGCCGGAAAGCCGACCCGACAGCAACCGAAACGCTGCCGCAATGCCTATAGAAATCACTAAGGACGACCGCCTCACCGGGCGCGGCGAGGTGGTGAAGGTGAAAATCATCAACGAATCCCACCACCCGATGCCCGAGTACGCCACTCCCGGCAGCGCCGGCATGGATGTCCGCGCTTTCCTCAAAGAGCCCGTGACCCTCGGCCCGCTGGAGAGAGCTCTGATTCCCACGGGTTTACGCATCCAGCTTCCCCAGGGTTTCGAGTGCCAGATCCGCCCCCGCTCGGGGCTGGCGATCCGCAACGGCATCTCGCTGGTCAACACCCCGGGCACCGTGGACTCCGACTACCGCGGTGAAATCCGCGCCATCGTCATCAACCTATCCAACGAACCGTTCACCATCAACGACGGCGAGCGAATCTGCCAGATGGTGATTACCCGCTACACCCGCGTGGACTGGGAACCGGTGGAGAGGATTGACTCCACCGAACGCGGCGACGGAGGCTTCGGCCACACCGGCGTAAACTGAAGTCCGCCCCCACATCCGACTCTCTGACTGACAAAATGACAAATATCTACAAGAAATATCTCCCGGCACTGGCCATCCTGCTGATGGTGCTCAGTTTCGCCATGCCGTCAACCGGCAAGGGGAAGAAGCAGTCGGCCGACATAGCCCAGCAGGCCGAGCTGCAGCGTAAGGCCGACTATATGTTCATGGAGGCCGCGCGTCAGAACGCCATCGGCGCCGACGATGCCTACTTCGAGCTGCTCCGCGGAGCATACGACCTCGACTCCACCGACACTTCCGTGGGGCAGACCCTCGGCTACTTCCTCCTGATTCTCGGCCAGAACGACTCCGTCATGGCCGAGAAGGGATTCAACATGATGCGCTGCCACTTCAACGAGCATCCCGAGGACTACTATGGCGCGATTTTCTACGGTATGGTCAACAACCAGTTGGGCAACAACGACGAGGCCATCCGCGTCTGGACAGTCACGGACTCCCTGAACCCGACGAAGCCCGATGTGACCATCAAGCTCGTCGAAGCGCTGCAGGCCAAGGGGGACACGGCGTCGCTCAGGCAGTCGCTCAGCGTGCTCCGGCGTCTGGAACGCGCCGAGGGGAAGGACCTCGGGCTATCGTCGCACACCATCCGCACCATGCTCCAGCTGCGCGACACCGCCGGGGTGCTCTCCGAACTGTCGTCGCTGTTGGCATCCTCACCCACCAGCGCACAATATAAGATGTATGCCGGCGATGTCTTCATGGTGCTCCAGGAGAAGGATTCCGCCGCTCGATACTACGACATGGCCTGCGCCGCCGACTCTACCGACGGTTTCGCCTACTACAAGCGCGCGCAGTTCTACCTCCAGAACGGCGACTCGCTGAACTATGAGCGGCAGATCGACCGCGCCCTCCGTCAGGAGAGTCTGGACTTCGACGCCAAGCTCGAGTTGCTCCGCGACTATGTAGGGAAACTGTACGCCGACTCGCTGAAACGTCCGCAGATCACCAGCCTCTTCGAGACCATGCTCCAGCAGCATCCCCACGAGGCTCAGATCCGCGACCTCTATGCGTCGTATCTTATCATGAACAAGGATCTGAAGGGGGCCATCGAGCAGCAGGAATATGCCGTCGATGCCGACCTGTCGAACGCCCAGCGCTGGCGCACCATCATGAGCCTCTACGGGCAGCTCGACGATTCTAAGAAAGCGATCGAAACCGGGCAGCGGGCCCTGGAGTTCGTGCCCGACGACACCGGTGTGAACCTGCTGTTAGGTGCCAACTATCAGCAGCTCAAGGATTCGCCCAAGGCAATGGAATATTACCGCAAGGCCCTGACGCTGACCGACTCCGCCGACAACGCCACCCGCTCGCAGATCATCGCCTCGATCGGCGACATCTTCTACACCGACAACGAAGTCGACTCCGCCTTCCGGTATTACCAGAAAGCGGTGGAGCTCGACCCAGACAACCTGCTGGCGCTCAACAATTTCGCTTACTATCTCGCCGAAAAGAACCGCGACCTCGACCTGGCCGAGCGCTACAGCGCGATCTGTGTCCGCGCGAACCCCGACAACGACACGGCCATCGACACCTACGCCTGGATTTTCTACAAGAAAAAGGATTACATCAAGGCTAAGGAGTGGATCGACCAAGCCGTTGAACTTCAGGGAGATAAGCCCGCCGCCGAAATTCTCGACCACGCCGGCGACATATATTATATGAATCAGGAACCGGCCAAGGCGCTGGAATTCTGGGAGAAAGCCCTCAAGGCCGACCCCGAAAACAAGGATCTCAAAGCCAAAATCAAGCGCAAATCGCCGTTCTGACAGAAATTAAAGATCTATGCTGCGTAAGTTACTGAAAATCACCATGGCGGTCATGTGTGCCGCCTTTATAGCCGGATGTCACTCCAACAAGGGGGCGTCCGGCTCCGGTGTGCTCCCCGAGGGGGACACCATCGTAGCCGGAAGCGCCGGAGAGGTGCAGAGGGCATCCCTGCCCCAGCGCTATGTGCTGCTGACAAACACCTGGAAACCCTGGCGCGACATCGAGATGGGTGTCAAGTTCCAGCTCCGCGCCCCCGCGAAACTCAACGCCGCCGGGAAAATCTGGATGAAGCGCGGGGAGTGGATTTCCGTGTCGGTGCGAATGATCGGCATCGAAGTCGCCACCCTGTGGCTCGACAAGGATTCCGTCGTCGCCGTCGACAAATATCACAAGAAATATATCTCCGAACCGACCTCGAAGCTCTTGGGAAATGCCGGAGTCACGATTTCCGACATACAGGACCTGCTGTTAGGACGTGCGTTCCTGGCCGGCGACGGTCTGGCTACCCCCGATGAAGTCAAGAAGTTTGACTTCGAGCAGTCGAACAACGGCTGGTTCCTGCTGCCGCGCGAACAGCCCGCCGCGTTCAACTACGGGTTCCTTGCGTCCGACAACTCATCGGAGCTGCGCGGAGCAATCGTGGAGGTGAAGAATTTCGGCTCGGTATCAGCCAAATACGGCGACGCCTTCCAGAGCCGCGGCTGCGGCTGGTTCGCGCCCGACGTCTCCATCGAAACCTCCCGCGGCAAGAAAATCGAAGCCAAACTAATCTGGGACCTGAACGGCGCCCGCTTCAACGGCCAGAGTTCGCGCAGCTGCAAGATTCCCGAAGGCTACGATAAAATCTCCTCCTCAGCCCTGATCAAAGCGCTCAAGAGCTTCTGATGAAGCAATTAACCTACTGTAATTCAAACGTTTCTTCTGAACAATGCTTCGATTCATCATCTGTCTGCTTACTTCGCTGTTGCTGATCTGCTCTCCCGCCGAATTCGCCGGGGGGTGGCCGGTATCGGCAGCGACCTCGGCAGCCGCCCAGTCGAAGGGTTCCAGAAAGGGGAGCAAAAAGGTTGCCTCCTCGAAGAAGGGGAAATCGAGGACCGGCTCCAAGAAGGGTAAAACCCGCTCCGCTCAGGATGTCCGCAGCGAAAAGAAGCAGAACGAGGCCGACATGCGGAAAACCCGTCAGAAGATGCGTCTGAACGCCGAGGAAACCTCCCGTAAACTCAGCCAGCTCAGTCAGGTCGAAGGGGAAATCGACCAGTGCAACACCCGGATTTCGCTGATTTCCAGCCGTCTGGACACCCTCAACAGCCGTATGGGGGTGATGCAGGATTCCATTGACGCCATGAACGGCCATCTTCAGGCCATCACCCAAAGCTATATCACCGCCATCAAGCGCTCGCAGGCGCGCCGTCAGCAGATGAGCGCCCTGGCCTTCATTTTCTCCTCCGATTCCCTCGCGCAGGCGTGGCGCCGGTCGCGTTATCTCAGGCAGTTCGCCCGCTGGCGCGAGCGGAAAAGCAAGGAGATCATTGCCGCCCGCAACATTCTGGAACAGAAGAAGAAGGAGTTAGCTGTGCTCGCCGGTCAGGCCAACGATGCCAGAACCGAGCTCTCGAGCCAGCGGAACTCGCTGGTGAAAAAGCAGGGCGAAACCGAGGCGCTCGTCAAGGAGCTCCGCGGCGAAGGCGCTGCCCTGAAACAGGTTATGAAGGAACAGAGCGAGCGCGCCGCTGCACTCGACCGCGAGCTCGACGAAATCATCGCCCGGGAAATCGCCCGTCAGGAAGCCGAACGGAAGGCTGCCGAACGGAAGGCTGCCGAAGAGGCTGCCCGCAAAGCTGCCGAAGAGGCTGCACGCAAAGCTGCCGCAGCCAAAGCTGAGGCCGACCGGAAAGCTGCCGCGGCGAAGGCTGCCGCCGACAAAGCCAAAGCCGAAGCTGATGCAAAAGCAAAGGCCGAGGCCGACCGGAAAGCTGCTGCGGCGCAAGCTGCCGCCGACAAGGCGAAGGCTGATGCCGAAGCTGCTGCAAAAAAAGCCAAAGCCGATGCCGACAAGGCTAAAGCTGCCGCCACACTCCATACTCCCGACGCGGCTGCCGACAGCGGTTCCGCCTCGAAAGAGGTCATCGCAGGCGCCGACTTCGGGGATCTCAAGGGGAGGCTCCCCTACCCCATCACCGGTAACTACACTATTGTCAAGCGGTTCGGCCGCCAGAAGCATCCGTCGCTCCCCCACGTCGAGACCAACAATGCCGGCATCGACATCCAGACCTCCAAGGGGGCCGCGGTCCGGAGCGTATGCGACGGCGTAGTCTCCGCTGTATTCCGTCCCGACGGCTACAACACCGTTGTGGTCATCCGCCACGGCCAGTACATGACCGTATACGCCAACCTCGGCTCCATCTCCGTCGAGACCGGCCAGAAGGTAAAAGCCGGCCAGAACATCGGCAAAGTTTTCGCCGACCCCAAGGACAACGGACGCAGCGTCCTCCACTTCGAAATCCGCCACGGACGCACCAAGGAAAACCCCCAAACATGGCTTAAATGAAATCCGGTGCCAACAGCCATAAAGGGCTATCAGTCCATGTGCTGAAAATCATGGGGATTTTCAGCGGGGTGCAGGTGCTCTCGATTCTATGCGCTGTTGTCCGCACGAAGCTGGTGGCCATATGGTTAGGTCCGGAGGGAATGGGGCTGTTCGGCCTCTACAACTCCGGGGTCGAGACCATGAACACCGTGGCGCAGATGAGCACGGGCACCGGCGTAATCCGCAGTCTGGCCGCCGCTCCCCGCCAGGCCCTCGCCCGGCTCGTCAAGATCATCCGCCGCTGGGGGTGCACCTTAGGCCTGATCGGCGCGAGCGCCACCCTGCTTCTCTCCCCCTGGCTGAGCGAGTTCACCTTCGGCGACCGCGACCATTCCTGGGGCTTCGCCCTGCTCTCCATTGCGGTGTTCTTCTCAGCCATCGCCAACAACGAATCCTCTATTTTCCAGGGACTTAAACAATACTCCCGGCTGGCGAAATCCACCGTATGGGGTGTTGCCCTCGGCCTCGCGGTCAGTGCCCCGATGTTCTATTTCTGGGGCCTTGACAGCATAATCCCGTCGCTGTTAGCTTATCCCGCCTGTATCTGCGCCTGCTACTGGATTCCGCGCCCCCGCACCGAACCTGCCGGCCCGGTTTCCATCCGCGACACCTTCGCGGAGGGGAAAGAGTTCGCCATCCTGGGGATCTACATCACCCTGACAGCCTTCGCCAGCAACGCCGCGAGCTATATATTCATGTCCTACCTCAACCACCGCGCAGGCACCGAAACCGCCGGGTTCTTTCAGGCCGGTTTCACCCTGGTGAACCGTTATGTAGGGCTGGTGCTCACGGCCATCGGAATGGAGTACCTTCCGCGCCTGTCGCAGGTCAGCGACTCGCGCAAACGCGTCCGCGCCTTCCTCTCCCACGAGATTCTGCTGATAATGCTGGTGCTGTTCCCGGTCGTCGCCCTGTTCGTCGCCGCCGACGAGCTGATTATCAGGGTGATGTACGCCGAGGATTTCCTCGTGATGCTGCCGTTCGTAACCTGGGCGGTCGTCGGCACCATATTCCGCGGATGGTCGTGGTGCATGGCCTTCGTGATTCTCGCGCGCAACGACGGCAAGGCCTTCCTGCTCACCGAAGTAACCTCCGCAATCGCCTACATACTGCTGAATATCATCTTCTTCGAGAACTTCGGTATCGCGGGGATGGGCTACGCCTACATCCTCTGGTATCTGCTCTACACCCTGACAGTCTGGGGAATCTGCCGCCGGCGATACCGCCTAAGCCTCTCCGCCGGCGCCCTATGGATGCCGGTCGGAATCTTCCTGGCGTGCGCCGCCACGGCGCTGATCCGCAGCTGGGTCGGCTGGTGGGGTGCAGTCCCCTTCGCCATCGCCGCTATCTGCTTTTCAGTCATTGCCTTACGCCGCATCATGGGAATTAGCTTCGCGAACGTGTGGGAAAAATTTGTCAGAAAAGCAAAAAAAGAGTAACTTTGCTCTGAAAACCGAAAACCGATGAAAGTACGCCCCAAAAAGGCCCTCGGCCAGCACTTCCTCACCGACCTGAGCATCGCAGAGCGCATCGCCGCGACGCTCGATGACTTCCGCGGCCTCCCCGTGGTAGAGGTCGGTCCCGGCATGGGGGTGCTCTCGCAGTTCCTCATCAGCCGCGGCCACGACCTGACGGTGGTGGAACTCGACTCCGAGAGCGTGGAATATCTCAAGGAAAATTTCCCGGACCTCGACGGCCGGATTGTGGAGGCCGACTTTCTGCAGCTCGACCTCTCGCAGCTCGTTCCCGGCGCCGGGAAGTTCTGCCTGACAGGCAATTACCCCTACAACATCTCCTCGCAGATTTTCTTCCACGCCCTCGACTACAAGGACCGGATTATCTGCATCTCGGGGATGCTGCAGCGCGAGGTCGCCCAGCGTCTGGCTGCCCCTCCGGGCACCAAGGCGCGCGGAATCCTGAGTGTGCTGCTCCAGGCATGGTACGATGTGGAGTATCTGTTCACCGTCGACGAGAATGTTTTCAACCCGCCGCCGAAGGTGAAATCCGGGGTCATCAGGATGGTGCGCAACAACGTCACCGACCTTGGCTGCGACCCGGCGAAGTTCAAGGCTGTGGTGAAAACCACCTTCGGGCAGCGCCGCAAGACCATCCGCAACTCCATCAGAGCGCTCCTCCCCCCCGGCGCCCCGATGCCTGAATCGCCCCTGCTGGCAATGCGCCCCGAGCAGCTCGGCGTGGAGCAGTTCATTGAGCTAACAAACTTGATTTAAATCACTGACAATGAAAGAGTTCGACGAAGAATATCTCAATAAGATCAAGGAAATCGTGGTAAACCACGATGACGACGCCGCGCGCCGCGAGCTCGAAGAGATGCACCCCGCCGACATCGCCGAACTCTATAAGGTCCTTGACCTCCATGAGGCCGAATATCTGTATCGGCTCCTCTCGGCCGACAAGGCCGCCGAGGTGCTCATGGAACTCGACGAGGATGACCGCCGCAAACTCCTCTCCGACATGGAGCCGGAGGAAATCGCCTCGAAATACATCGACCACCTCGACACCGACGATGCCGTAGACCTTATCCAGGACCTCGACAAGGAGGACCAGGAGGAGGTGCTCTCGCACATCGACGACGTCGACCAGGCCGGCGACATCATCGACCTGCTGAAATACGACGAGGACACCGCCGGCGGTCTGATGGGCACCGAGATGCTCGTGGTCAACGAAAACTGGTCCATGCCCGAGTGCATCAAGCAGCTGCGTATGCAGGCCGAGGATATGGACGAGGTCTACTACGTCTATGTCGTCGACAACGACGACCGTCTGCGCGGCACTCTCCCGCTGAAGGAGCTGATCACCCACCCCTCGGTTTCCAAAATCAAGAACGTGATGGAGACCGACCCCGTGTCGGTGAAAACCGACACTCCGCTCGACGATGTGGCCATCGATTTCGAGAAGTACAACCTCGTGGCCATGCCGGTTGTCGACTCCATCGGGCGACTTGTGGGACACATCACCGTCGACGACGTCATGGACCGGGTGCGCGAATCTTCGGAACGCGACTACCAGTTGGCTTCCGGTCTTTCGCAGGACGTGGAATCGAACGACACCGTCTGGCAGCAGACCAAGGCACGCCTGCCCTGGCTGCTGATCGGCATCGCTGGCGGTATCGGCAACTCGCTGATTCTCGGCAACTTCGAAGCCGGATTCGCCACGAATCCCGCCATGGCGCTGTTCATCCCGATGATCGGCGGCACGGGCGGTAACGTCGGTATCCAGTCCTCCGCCATCGTGGTGCAGGGCCTGGCCAACGGCTCTCTGGACCTCAAGGACACCAGCCGCCAGATTTTCAAAGAAATAGGCGTAGGCTTCATCAATGGCCTTATAATCTCGCTGATCGTTTTCACTTACAACATCTTCACCCTGTCGCCGTGGAACCCGACGACGCTGGCCGTGTCGCTGTCGCTGATGGCCGTGGTGCTGTTCGCCTCGATTTTCGGCACATTCGTGCCGCTGACCCTCGAGCGTTTCAAAATCGACCCCGCGCTCGCCACCGGCCCCTTCATCTCCATCACCAACGACATCATCGGCATGCTCATCTACATGCTCATCTCCTCCGCCCTGATGCAGGCCTTCACAGCCGCCGGCCTTTAATCTCCGACAAATTTTGGATACAGTCACAATCTATATAATCCTGCTGTTAGCCGCCGCCCTCAGCGTCGCCCTTTTAGCCATTCCGAAAGGCACCGGACCGGTGCTGACCGACTTCGCCACCGGCAAGCTCACAGCCTCGGACTTCGCCGCCAAAGACCCGTCGCCCCGTCTGGAGCTACTCTGCCGCGATGACGGCACTCTCGAAATCAACCGAATCGGCCTCCCCGCCGGACTCAACAACGCCGCGACTGTAGCTCTGGCCATTACCCGCAAGGGGTTCGACATCTCGATTGAAGAACGGATTACCCCCGGCTCAGGCGCGCTGCTCGACTCCGAGCTGCAGCCCGTCGACACCGCCACGTTCTACATCCCCAACCTCGCCCGCGAGCGCTACCACATCAGCTACAACTCCGCGCCGACCTCCACCTTCACCTCCTTCACCCTCCTGAACCGCCCGGGCCTCCGCTCCTCGCGTCCCCTCCGCCCGGCGTAATCCCACCAATTCCCCGCCGGGAGTCCCGGTCCATTCACCCTCCAGCCGGCAGTCCGGTCCTTTCTTATATTTTACCATGGCTGACCACAATGATTTAGGCAAATGGGGCGAAAACCTCGTTGTCGACAAACTGATTACAGAAGGCTACACCATCGTGGAGCGCAACTGGCTTTGCGGCCACGCCGAAATCGACATCATCGCCACCCGTGGCGACGACATCATCTTTGTAGAGGTCAAAACACGCTCAACCGACGACTTCGGCAACCCCATCGACGCCATGACACCCAAGAAAATCGGGCTCCTTGCGCGCGCTGCCAACAGCTATCTGCGCCAGATGCGCCTGGATTTGAATCCCCGCTTCGACGTCGTCGGCATCATCGGCGACGGCCACGAAGTCACCTCCTTCGAATACATCCCCAACGCCTTCCTCCCCCCTCTCCGCACCTATTAGTCCGCCCCAAAGCGGTGGATTGCAGGCCCCAAGCTCCGGGTTGCAGCAGCGGCGGTCAGCTGGTTACTGCGGCGGAATCGGCGATTCCGCTTTCCTGGGGGCGATTCCGCCATCCAGCGCAGCGCCCTGGAGCGGCGATTCCGCAAGTTATTAAGGGAGGGTGATGCGGAGGAGGAGGCGCTGATAAAAGATCATTGAGCCGGGGGTGAAGTTGAAATTCAGGGAGGCCTGGAGGCTGACATGGTCGTTGCGGAGGATGTAGCCATAGATATCCAGCCGGTCGTAGAATTTCTTCCGATAGAATGGTTCCCCCTGATATAGCCCGGTGCCCAGGATACTGTAAACCACGGGATTATCGAGGAGGTCCTCCTCGGTTGCATGGGGCGCGGAGTCATCGGCGAAATGCGCTCCGGGGTAATTATACGATGGGAAAAGCTCGCCGCCGGCATAGAGTGTATTCTTCATTCCGAACCATTTCCATTCGCCGACAGCCGACAGATAGATGCCCGCCGGCGTCTTCCAGCCGGCTTCGCGAACCGCGCGGTTGCGCTCGATGGTCATCAGCAACCCGGCGCGGATATTCAGCGAATCGAGAGCCGTCTTGCTCCCTAAATCCGCTGCAAGATAGGGATTTACGAGGAAATTATCCACGATATGCTGGTCTGCTGGGGCGTTCTTTTGCAGCGCATAATGGTTCATCTGGGCGTAAGCGCCGAAGCCGAACCAGTTGTTGCGCGGCGACATCTGTCCGTGGAACACGATGTTGAACGCTTCGCGCTGCTTGCGCGACTGCATTCCGCGCCAGTCGACATATGCGTCGAAGTACCCTTTTTCGCCGACATACTGCACCAGGACACCGCGGATGTTATTCTGATGATAGCTCAGCGAGTCGCTCCACAGGAAGCCCGGCATCTCCTCGATCAGCTGCCGGCGCGGAAACATACCCATCGAAAAGCGCCAGCTTTGCTGCTCATGGCGGTAATAGAGGGTCGGCGAAATCCTGTGACCGTCCCATTCCGAGCCAATAGGCTGATGCCAGACAACGCCGCCGGCCAGACGGTCCTGTCCACCGTTGAAGGTGACGCCCACCTCCGGCGCGAGATTGGTGAAAAAGTAAGTTTTGGTAGCCGTGATATCCTTGTCCCCCTCGCGGTTATCGAAAACCGAGGAGAAATCAATGTTCCAATACGGCTCAATGGCTTTTGAGGGCAAAAACGCCGTCAGAAGCGCGAGCAACACGATTAAACTTTTGCGTTTCAACGCTTTATGATTTAAATCCAATAAAATTCCAGGCTATTCAGCCGCCGGATACTAATGCCAAGCTATTCAGCCGCCGGATATTAATTCCAGACTTTGCAGCCGCCGATGTCTGCCGGGGCGGCCCTAAACGATTTTCGACGTGGGATCGGGGCGGTTGACCAGCTCGATTTTAGCATGCGGATCGCGCATTTTCAGTTTGATTTCGTCGAAACCGCGGCCATAAACGCCGTTGACCTGCGCCTGAGTGATGAAAGCGTCATTGTCGATGGACTTGATGATGCGGAAAATGGTCACAGACTCGATCTTGCGGCACATCACCAGGAGCACTTTCACCTCCTTCTTGGAGTACCATCCCATGCCGTTGAGGACTGTGCAGCCGCGCTGCGCCTCGTTGTTGATAGCCGTGGCTATCTCCTCCCATTTCGGCGAAAAGATGGTGAACTGCACCGCCTGGCGGTTGGTGTGGATCACCATGTCGGCCATGAAGGGAATCACAAACAGAGTTACCAGACCGAACACGAGCGAGGGGACACCGTCGGCAAATTTAAAGCCCTCTATCATAATGAATTTCAGCACGATAGAGGAGGTGATGATCGAGAGGTCGAAGTACATCATCGCGCGGCCGATCGACACATTGGATTTCTTCGAGGCGATGGCCGCCACAATATCCGTGCCGCCCGTCGAGCCGTTGTGGATGAACACCAGACCGATACCGAGGCCGCAGAGAACCGCGCCGATAATCACATCCATGAATGTCTCCCCCTTCACCGGCGGTTCGGTGAACAGCGGCTGGAAGAGGGCGAAAATCAGCGAGATAATCACAACACCGAAGAGCGTGCGCAGCACGAACGTTCGTCCGACTATCTTCCAGGCGAAGCACAACATGATGATATTCACCGTGAAAATCGTCACGGAATAGGGGATATGGAAGCCGAAGCAACCCCAGGTAATCATGTCGAAGACCTGACTCAGGCCGGCCATGCCGCCAATCACGACCTTGTCAGGCGCCGTGGCAATGAAGCAGCAGAATCCGAGGCCGTAGAGGGCGATTCCGAAGATAATCAGCAGGTAGTCCTTGGCGTAAAGCCAGAGTTTGGGATGTGGTATTTTCATGGACATAAGTTGCAGAGCATATTTGGTTATAAGCGCAGCAAAAAAAGCAGCTGCATCAGAGGCAATGCAGCTGCAAATTTACACTATTTTTCGGAAAAGAGCAAAGATAGCCCCGGGATTTTAGCCCAACTTGCTAAATTATCCAAAGCAGCTTTAACAGCTACAATAGCTAAAGTAGCTAAAGTAGCTAAAGTAGCTAAAGTAGCTAAAATAGCTAAAGTAGCTATAATAGCTATAATAGCTAATTCAGCTAAAGCCCGGCATACTCAGCCTGCGCGTCGAAGCAGGGGCAGGCTTTTGCGGCAAATTCGCGGTGGCCGTGGATGGTGGCCTGGGGGAAGTGATCGCGGAGAGCTTTCAGCAGGGCTGTGAGCGAGGCGCGCTGCCCGGCAGTGCGGGTATCGGCCGGTTTGCCGTTCTTATCGAGGCCGCCTACATAACAGATACCCACGGAGTTACGGTTGTGGGCAAGACAATGAGCGCCCATGCGGCCCATCGGACGGCCTACCTCGATTGTGCCGTCGAGGTCGATGACAAAATGGTAGCCGATATCGGCGAAGCCGCGTTCGCGATGCCAGCGATGGATGTCGGCGGCGCGGAAGTCGTGCCCGGCCTTAGTGGCAGAGCAGTGGATGATCAGCTCGCAGATGACGCGGGAGGTTGCGAACGTCTTTTCGTCAGGAAGAACGGGGGTAAAAGACTGACTTCCAGTCAGTTTTTCAACGAGATTGGATTGTTTATTCATAGTTGCGGAGTGATTTTACTCCGCAAAGTTAGCCGACAAAAGCCCCCGGAAGTATGCGAAAATGCTACTTCGGAGTTGAAGAGTTTATGAGTTGATGAGCTGAGGAGTTTATGAGTTTATGAGTTGAGGAGTTTAGGGCTTTACTTCGTCTTTGCCGAAAGGAGGTAGTCAATTGCGAAGTCGAGCATGGTGTCGCGCCCTTCGACAGCGGCGGCGAGGTCCATGTCGACGGCGCAACCCTCCGTAGGCTCGACGCCGAACTCCGTCAGATTTCCCTCAGGGTCGCGGACCGGAGATGCCGAGAAGCGTACGCCCCAGCCGTTGGGGAGCTCGGCGTTGAACGGCATTCCGGAGCCGCCGCCGGTTGTGGCTCCGACGATGGCTACGTTCGGAAGCGTTTTCATCACCGACACGAAGTTGTTGGCCGCCGAGAAGGTCGAACGGTTGCAGAGCACCACCACAGGCTTGCCCCACATGATGTGTCCCGGCGCCGCGGGGTTGTAATAATATTTGTACGGTTCCGAAAAATCATCGTGACCCGGACCGTTTTTATGGCAGATCGAGCCTGCGAGAATCCGTTCGGGGGTGAACCGCGCCACGATTGTTTCGACGTTGGTCATCGACCCACCGCCGTTGTCGCGCACGTCGATGATCAGCCCGTCGGCCGTCAGCATATAAGCAAGGAGATAGTCGAGATTCCCGTCGCCGAGGCCCGACTCAAACGACCCGTAGTGCATATATCCGATGTTCTCGGGGAGGATGCCGTAGGTGATTCCGCCGAGCGAACGGTAGTTGAAGTTGAAATAATACTGCTCGATTACGCGCGCCTGATAGTTCTGGGGGTAGTCCGACCACCATTTGCGGTAATACGAAGTCTGGAAGGGCGCCGACAGGTTCGTGTGACCGTCGCGCAGCTCCTCGAGCATCTTAGCGCAGACCCCGAAGAGCTCCTCTGGGGTCATTTCCGGCGAAATCTGCGGGCGGTAGCGGTCATGAACCTCGTTCCAGTCCACACCTTTTTCGCGGAAAAAGCAGTAATGCTCATCCATGATGGTCCAGAGCTGCTCGAAGTTGCCGACCGGGTCGTCGGCGTATGTCTCCACGTCGTGGCAGCCCGGCAGCCCCGCGGCGCAGCAGATATATATTAATGTATAAATCAGTTTTTTCATCAGAAAGAAACGGTTTGAGCGGACAGGAACGCAAAAATTAATAAGCCCATTCAACCTTGTGGCCGTCGGCGGGGAGTTTGCGCGGCGAAACCGACAGCCAGTCGGAAACCACGCCTAAGACGAAAGAATAGGAGAAGTTACGGGTGGTGATATGGTTGACCTCCGACGACAGTATCTGCGACCGGAACCCGACGCGCAGGCTGGAATTTCCCAGTCGCATATCGGCAGTCACGAGATTGTCCCAGCGGAACAGATTCCCGGGGTAGGCGAAGTGCGCCAGCCCGTGGCGGTTGCCGAGGTAAATTTCGTAGTACAGTTCGTCATACTCCGGGGAAAAGAACGCCCCGAGCAGCGGCATGGAGGTCTGCCAGCGGAGGCTTACCGGGACTTTCCACAGGTTCACCGACCACCCCACGGCGGCTGTTGCGCCGATATATGCATCGACCTTCGCAGCAGCGGGATTGTTGCCGTTGCGCTCGTTATAGACACCGCCGATGTCGGCTCCGACACGGCCGCCGGCGCTGACCCACAGACGGTTAGGCAGCCGCCATACGCGGCTCATGGCCCACGACGCGGCGATGTTGCCGTAGAGCAGCGTAGTGTTGCGCGCGGGGCTTGCAGCGTCGTTAAACTCCAGACCTATAGAGAGTTGCTGGCGCCAGCGCTCCGGCGCGAACTTCATCGCCTGATTGCGCTCGTAGGAGAACCCGACGTGCCAGCCGGTGTAGTGCAGCGGCGACAGGTAAGTGTCGAGCAGGTGAGAGCTGCCGGCATCAAACATGAACGCCGAACTTACCGGACGGATTACCTCCGGCGCCTGAGCCGAAACCGCAAAGGTCGCAAACAGCAGGATAATATGTAAAATTAGTTTTTTCATCAAAAAACAGGGAACTTAGGCTTGAATTATAACGTCCGTACGTCCATATGGCGCGCTTCGTTCAGAACAGCCGTTCCTGGCCGATGATGGAATCGCGGAGCTCCTCGTCGCTCATTTCGGGTTCAGCCGCGCCGTCGGGGGAAACGGGCGAATCGCCGTCATCATCGCCGTCGGGATTATCGCCGGCAGGCAGGTCCTCCTCGGCATCGGCCCGCGGTTCGATTTCCACGACCTCCGCGAGATCCCAGGTAGTGAGACGTTTACCCTTGGCCTTGAACGACTTGACTCCCACGAAATCGGTGGCGTCAATCTCCATCGCCTCGCGGTGGGCGTCGGCCCCGCCGAAAGTCAGCCGGAAGCGCGCTCCCGGGGTGTCGCTCAGCAGAATCAGCTCCGACTTGGCGTTGTCACCGATAAAACGCTGCGGCTTGTTGGACTGTTCGAACACAAAACGTTTCAGGTAGGGGAAGCCCTGGTCGGCATCGTTGAGGATGGCGGTCCAGATATGGTTCGGACGGAGCTTTTCGATGCGGAGGATGTCGAGGTGGTCGTAGTGGTTGGTGGCATCGAACGAAGTCAGCAGATACTCGCCGTTCTTAGTGATTACCAGCACTTTATCCTCGCCCATAAACTCGCCGAGGAATTCGCCGCGACCGTCGTAGTTCAGTCGCAGCACGTCGGGGTCGAACCATACTTCGCGGCCGCCGAGGGTCGAGGTGCCCTTCTCCTTGAGCGAGAAACGGTGAACCTCATTTCGGGTGACGATGTTGCCCTGGGTCTGACGCCCCTTGATGGCAAGTTCGGCGAAATCGATGTCGAACTGCAGTTTCGACAGACGGGGCTTAGGCTTGAGGGTTACCTTCACCACCTCGGCCTCGCCGTTGGGGTTGGCCGAGAACCAGGCGATGCGGCTGCCGGCCGTACCGCGGGTCAGGTTGTACTCCTTGTCGCGGGTGATGCCGGTGACGGCGAAACGCTTCATATAATATGTACCGCCGCGGCCATCCTGGTAGATGACATTGTAGATTGTCCGCTCGTCGCGGCGGTCGAACAGCCCGATGTGGCGCACGTTCTTGCCGATGAACAGCTTTTCAGCCACGCGCACTACCTTGTAGCGGCCGTCGTTGTAGAAAATTATCACCTCGTCGAGGGCCGAGCAGTTGAAGAGGAACTCATCCTTCTTCAGCGAGGTGCCGATGAAGCCCTCCTCGCGGTTGATATAGAGCTTCTCGTTGGCCTCAGCCACGCGCGAGGCCTCGATGTTGTCAAAGCTGCGGATGACGGTGTGACGCGGGAAGGCGCCGCCATATTTCTCCTGCAGCTGCAGGAACCAGTCGATGGTGTATTCGGTGATGGAGGCGAGGTTGCGGTTAATTTCGGCGATGCGGTCGTTGTACTGCGCGATGAGGCGGTCGGCGTCCTTCGACGAGAACTTCAGGATTCGCTTCATCTTGATTTCCATCAGCCGCAGGATGTCGTCGCGGGTCGGTTCGCGCACCAGGTCGGGGATGAACGGCTCTAAGCGCCGGGCAACGTGGGCAACGACAGCGTCCATCGTCTCCCCCTGCTCGAATTCGCGGTCTTTGTAGATGCGCTCCTCGATGAAGATTCGCTCCAGCGAGGCGAAATGGAGCAGTTCGCGGACCTCGCCGAGCTTGATTTCGAGCTCGCGGCGCAGCAGCTCGCGGGTATGGTTGGCGCTATAGCGCAGCAGGTCGCTGACCGTCAGGAACTTCGGCTGTTTGTCCTCGATTACGCAGCAGCAGGGCGAGATGGCAACCTCGCAGTCGGTGAAGGCATACATGGCGTCGATGGCCTTGTCGGAGGAGGTGCCGGGCTGCAGGTGCACTACGATACGGGCCGTTTCGGAGGTATTGTCGTCGACCTTGCGGATCTTGATTTTACCCTTGTCGTTGGCTTTGAGGATGGACTGGATGATGATCGGGGTGGTCTTGCCGAAGGGAATCTCGGTGATGGCGAGGGTCGTGTTGTCGACCTTCTCGATTTTCGCGCGGACACGCACCGAGCCGCCCCGCTCGCCGTCGTTGTAACGGGCGACATCGCAGTAACCTCCGGTGGGGAAATCGGGGAGCAGCGTGAACTCCTGACCGCGGAGATATGCCACCGCGGCATCGAGGATTTCGTTGAAGTTATGCGGAAGAATCTTGCAGGAGAGACCGACGGCAATACCCTCGACTCCCTGGAAGAGAAGCAGCGGGAACTTCACCGGCAGGGTCACCGGCTCCTGCTTGCGGCCGTCGTACGAGGGTACCCAGTCGGTGATTTTAGGGTTGTAGAGGGTGTCAAGGGCGAAGGGCGACAGGCGCGCCTCGATGTAACGGCCGGCGGCGGCGCCGTCGCCCGTCAGGATGTTGCCCCAGTTACCCTGCATGTCGATAAGCAGCTCTTTCTGACCGAGTTGCACCAGCGCGTCCTTGATCGAAGCATCGCCGTGGGGATGATACTGCATGGTGTTGCCGACGATGTTCGCCACCTTGTTGTAGCGGCCGTCGTCGATCGTCTTCATGGAGTGGAGAATACGGCGCTGCACCGGTTTCAGGCCGTCCTCGATATGGGGCACGGCGCGCTCCAGGATTACGTAGGAGGCGTAGTCCAGAAACCAGTTGCGGAACATTCCCCCGAGCCTCAGGCGCGAAGCCTCGGTGCCGATTGTCGGGGGGAGCGAGCCGTCGGAGAGCTCGTCGTCGACCTCCTCGATGGCCTCTTCGCGCTCCTCGGCCAAAGCCTCAGCCTCCTCGGCAGCGACATCAGCTTCCTCAGCAGCGGATTCGGCTTCCTCAGCAGGCGATTCGGCAGCGCATTCGGCTTCCTCGGCGATAGCCTCGGCAGCGGTTCCGGTATCTTCGGGATTGACGCTTTCAGGGTCGGTTATTTCGTTGTTTTTTTCGGTGGTATCGTTCTTCTCGGTCATCTTTAACTATTTATACTGCAAAGTTAGCAAAAAATTCGTTATAAAATTTTGTCAATCAAAAAAAACTCCGTAATTTTGCCCCGCAAAAGCAAAGCGCCCGCTCCCGCGGTCCCGTTTTTTTGCGTTCCGGCGGCCCTCCCGGCTCCCGAACCCGTTGAAATCTAACAATTAAGAAATAAGAAACCGCTAAAAATGATCATCGTACAAGTTAAAGAAGGCGACAACATCGAAAAAGCTCTCAAGAAATTCAAACGCAAATACGAAAAGACCGGTATCGTGAAGGAACTCCGCAGCCGTCAGGCCTTCGAGAAGCCCTCCGTCACCAACCGCAAGAAGATGATGAAGGCTGTATACGTGCAGAAACTTCGTCAGGTAGAGGAATAATACCCCTCCCCTTCCAGCCGCCGTTGCTGAAAATTTTGAAGCAACGGGCGCTTTTCTTTGTGAAAAATTTGGATTTCACAAAACTTTGACGTAACTTCGCTACCGGAGACATTCCCTCCGCCGCCTGCCATCCCCGGCTCCGCGGAATCCTCCGGCCATGAAAGCGAAGTTAATATGTTGATTAAATCATTTTTGACATATATACGGTATGAGCTGAATCTTTCGGCTCATACCGCTTCGTCGTATTCTGTCGACCTCCGTCAGTTCCGCGAATATCTCTGTCCGGCCGACCGGGAGTTCGATCCGCTGTCGGTGACGAAGGAGTTCGATCCGCTGTCGGTGACGAAGTCCGACATCTCGGCATGGCTGCTGTCGCTGGCGCAGGCCGGAATCGCCCCGCGGTCAATCCGCCGGAAGCTGACCACCGTCAGCTCATTCTACACCTATCTCCTGCGCAAAGGGCTGATTACCAGCAACCCCGCCGCCGATGTGGAGATAACCAAAATCCACAAAACCCTCCCCATCGGCCTCCGCACCGAAGAGCTCCGCGGTGTCCTCGACGAGGCCGAAGCCGAAATCGAAGCCGTGGCGACCCCGAAGGCTCCCGACACTGAAAACACCGACTCCCCCTCAGATTTCCAGGCCGACTCCCCCTCAGACTCCCCAGCCGACTTCGAGGAGGTCCGCGACTCCCTGATTATCCTGATGTTATACTCCACCGGGATGCGCCGCGCTGAACTGATCTCGCTCGACGATGCCAACGTCGACACCCGCTCCGGCGAACTAAAAGTCCTCGGAAAGCGTAATAAAGAAAGGATAATCCCTTTCGGCCCCGAGTTAGCGGAAGCCATCGACCGATACCGCAGTCTCCGCAACCGGCTCGGCATCACCTCCGGCCCCCTCTTCGTGCGCCCCTCCGGCGAGCCCCTCTACCCGATGCTCGTGGAGCGAATCGTCAAGAAACGCCTCGAAGGGAAAGTCCACGCCAACCGCATCTCGCCCCACGTGCTCCGGCACTCCTTCGCCACCGACATGCTTAACAACGGTGCCGACCTCGTGGCTGTTCAGAAACTACTCGGGCATAAATCTTTGGAAACCACCCAGATATATACCCACATAACATATCGAGAACTTAAACAGAATTATCAACAGGCCCACCCCCGTGCCCGCGCCGCAAACGCCCGCCCGGGAGCAAGCCATAAAATCTGAAAAGGAGGACAAACTATGAACGTAACCATTCAAGCCATCAACTTCGTAGCCACCGAAAAACTCAAAGTGTTCATCGACAAGAAAGCTGAACGCCTGCAGCGCCACCACCCCGAACTCACCACCGTCGACGTCAAGATGACCGTCGTAAAGCCCGAGTCCGCAAACAATAAAGAGGTGGTACTCAAGGCCGTACAGCCCTCCAACGAGTTCGTAGCAACCAAAACCGCCGACACCTTCGAGGAAGCAATCGACCTCGCCCTCGACGCCCTCTCCAAGATGCTCGAAAAAACCAAAGACAAGAAATAACCCGCCCCGCCAACCCAGCTGCTAATTAGCTAAATAGCTACCCCAGCTAAATTAGCTAAAATAGCTAAGATAGCTAATCAGCTAACCCAGCTAAATCAGCTAAGATAGCTAAATTAGCTCCAATAGCTAACCCCGCTAAAAAAAATATCCCCCGGAGATTGCGGCGCTTCCGCCAATCTCCGGGGGCTTATTTTGCCCGCAGCCGGCTCTCATGGGCCGGGCTGCAGCTATTTAATTCGCTTGATTATCAGCTACTTCGCATACTTCTTGGTCTGGTCGGCAATCAGCGCGGCATCCTCGAAGTAATCGATTTTCATTGCTGCGCGAACCTGACTCAAGGTATCGGCGGCTTCCGCGCGGGCTACTTCCGAGCCTTTGCGCAGAATCTCGTAAACCGCGGGAATATCCTTCTCCCACTGCGCGCGGCGCTCGCGGATCGGCTCGAGAGTCTCCTCTAAAACCTTGATGAGGAACTTCTTAACGGTGCCGTCGCCCAGACCGCCGCGGATGTAGTGGTCCTTGAGTTCCTGCATATTCTTGTATTCGGGGAGATACTTGGCGAAGTGCTCGTCGTTGCTGAAAGCGTCGAGATAGATGA
>CABUTS010000011.1 GCA_902494515.1 uncultured Muribaculaceae bacterium
CTCCCCCCCTCTCTTCTCCCTCTCCCCCTCTGATTCCTCCGCAGGCAACCGCCTCCGACAATAAAAGATCAAAAACTTGCCCCAAAAGTCTCACTCCACTCCTTTGGGACAAGTTTTTTTAGTCCCAGCAACCCTCACCACATTTACATCATTTCCACAGTCTGGAATCAGACTGAAATAGAAAAATTTCTACCTAAATTTTTGTATGACGTAGAAATTTTGAGTGAAGACCTTTATCAGTTTCTTCTCAATAGTATTTGGAAACAGGCTGGCGTTAAACGATTATTTTTCAAAATATTCAGTAAGCTTATGGCAATCAAGAAATTAAAGATACATGTCGGATGGAGCGGGAACAATTTCTGCTGCGGACTAAGCGAGGATATTGGCGGCACAGTTGCTGTCACTGCCAAAACTCTGCCTAAGCTGAAAGCCGATTTTGAGGAATCCCTGCGATGGCATATCGAAGATTGCATTGCAGATGGCGATGCTCTCCCCGACTACATTGTATCGGGCAATTATGAGCTGGATTATGAACTCGACACCGCTGCACTCCTGCGCTGCGCCGAGCTTTATACCACCATGGCAGCAATCAGCCGAGTCACCGGCATCAACCAAAAACTTCTCAGCCACTACGCCAACGCCCTGAAAAAGCCTCGTCCAGCCCAGCGCCTGCGCATCGTCGACGACCTCCATCAAATCGGTCGTCAATGCCTTGCCGTCCAATAACCATGGACAATCGCCCCGAAAGCTCGCATATTGTAGTTCAAAGTCTGCGGTTTGCTTGAAGCACAGCGGAGCAATTGACCCAGCAACGTTCAAACTCCCCGAAGTAGTCCCATGTAAGCCATTGCCGGTTCCGAAATATAGGTTTAGGTGAAACATAGGTGAAACATTTTGCTAAAAAGTAGGCGAAAATGGCTAAAAAACGAGGATAATCGGGGCGTAAAATTTATAGACGGATACAAAAAAAATCGCTAAAAAGAAGCTGTAAAGCATTCTGTTTCAGCGGATTAAATTTTGTCGGGGTGACAGGATTCGAACCTGCGACCACCTGGTCCCAAACCAGGTGCGCTACCGGACTGCGCTACGCCCCGAAATGCCAAAATGGAAAGTTATTTGGATGATCAGTGGGTGGTCTGACGCATCAGTGGGTGGGATGCCGCATCAGTGGGTGGGATGCCGCGATTTCAATGATGGGCGGACCATTTTTCCGTTTGACGGTGCAAAGGTAGTCAAATTTCCGGAATTATGCAAGTGGAGGGAAAAGAAGTTCTCGGAAAGAGGAGGAAAGAGGGGGAAGAGGATGGAAAGGGGGCGGAAGGGAAAGGGGGTAAGAATAGGGAGAGGGAAGGGATGGGGAGGGGGAAGATGGAAAAGGGGGTGCCGGAGTTGCCGGCACCCCCAAAGAGAGATGGTTTCAGCCGTAGAATCGCAGGGGGAAGCCCCGCTCCGGCCTATCGGAGATTAAAGGGTCATCATCTCCGAATATTCAGCTCTAATAGTTCCACTGACATGCAATCATCGACAGGTTGTTGCAACCGATAGTACGGAAGTCGGTAATGTAGTTGTAACGGCAGTTGATATAGGTGAGTGCCTGGTCGAAGGATACATCAAGCATGGTGAGCTGGTTGTTGTTGCAAATCAGACGCTGCAGGAAGGTCTGGTTCGAGAGGTTGAGGGAGGTCAGGTCGTTGTAGCAGCAGTCTACGTAAAGCAGGTTGGGGCAGTTTTCAACTTGCAGGGAAGCAAGGTTGTTGTATGCGCAGACGAGGTCGAGGAGGTTCTTGCAATCGCGGACTGCGAGGGACTGCATGTTGTTGTCGGTGCAGAGGAAGGAGCTGAGGGCAGGGAGATTGGAGACGATGAGGTTCTGGATTTCGTTATCGTCGACGTTGAGGTTCTGGAGGTTGGGCAGGCCTACGAGGGTGATGGTCGACAGCTTGTTGTAACCGCAGTAGAGGTTCTTGAGGTTGGTGCAGTTCGATACAGCGAGCTGTTCGAGGTGGTTGCCCTGGCAGTTGAGGGTCTTCAGAGTAGCGGAGTTGGAGACATCGAGCGCAACGAGGTAGTTATTCGAGACGTTGAAGTTCTCAAGCAGAGGGGAGTTGGCGAGGGAGATGTCAACCAGGCGGTTCTTGTAGACGCGGAGGTCAACGAGGGCGGAGCAGCCGGTGAGGTCAATCTTGGTGAGGACGTTGCGGGAAACGTTGAGGGAGGTGAGAGCGGCATCGCCGGAGAGCGACAGGGAGGTCAGTTTGTTGCGGGAGAGGTCAACCGAAGCGAGGGCGTCGAAACCCGAGAGGTCGAGCGAGCCTGCGAGGTGTTTGTCCTTCCAGTCAATTGCGGTAACGTGGCCGTTTGCGATGGTAAGGCCTTCGATAGAGGTGAGGTTACGGGGGTCAGATACATTGAGGGCGGCAGCATTGGTAGCTGCTTTCTCGGCAGGCTGGCTCAGGAAGGCCTGAAGTTGTTTCATCTCGTTTTTGTCGAGTTTCTGAGCGAATGCACTCACGCAACCCAGCATGAGGGCAAGTAATAATAGAGCTTTTTTCATAACTAAATAGTTGTTGATGATTTTGATTTTGAGGTTTTATACTATCATAACGCCCCGCCTCGGAAAAGGTTTGGGATTGTTACAAAATTTTTACAAAATTTGCTTAATTAGGGAAGCTCACGCTCTTAATCAGGCAAGCTCACGCTTGCACACACGACCAAAACCAGCGGCAGACAAAGCCAGCAACAGACAGGGGAAAAGGCGGCGGACAAAACCAGCAGCAGACAAAGCCGGCAGCAGGCAAGGGAAAGCAGCAGGCTGGGGAAAGCAGCAGGCAGGGTAAAGCAGCAACCCCGCGGCGCCCGGGGAAGGGGCTGCAGCGGGGGTGCTGAATCAAAAGGGGGAGAAAGTTGGAAATCGGGAGAGGGGCGGGAAATAGGAAAAAGAGGGAATTTGGGGAGCAGCGACCTGCGGTTTTGTTCCAAGGGGAAGGAAGCTGGGGGCGGGGTTAGGAGAGGAGGGGGCGGGGTCAGAAGAGGAGGGCGAGGTGGTAGGTTGCAAAGGCGAAGAGCCAGGCAACCAGGGTGTTGTAAAGGATGGAGAAGGCGCCGTAGCGCCAGCTTCCGGTTTCTTTAATGACGGCGACAATGGTGGCGAGGCAGGGGCAGTATAGCAGGATGAAGACCATGAAGGCCAGGGCGGAGGCGGGGGTGAAATCGGGGTGGCCGGTATGGGGGTTCACGGCGGTGATGCGCTCCGAGAGGGCCTGGTCGGTGGCTTCGTCGGAGCCGGTGTAGAGAACGCCGAGGGTGGAGACCACAATCTCTTTGGCGGGAACACCGGCGACAGCGGCGACGGTTCCGCGCCAGCTGACTCCGAGGGGTTCCATCACGGGATGCACTGCCAGGCCGATGGATTCGAGATAGGAGTGCTGGTCGGGGTTCTCCTTATTGTTCAGCGGGAAGTAGTCGAGCGCCCAGACGATGATAGAGGCAACAAGGATGATGCCGCCCATCTTCTGGAGATACTGCTTGGCTTTCCACCACATATGCAGGAGCGAGGTTTTCATCGTCGGGACGCGGTAAGGGGGCAACTCCATAACGAACGGGGTTTCGTCGGCCTTGAACCAGAACCGGCGGAGCAGACGGGCAGTAAGCATGGCTACAATGGCTCCGAGCAGATACAGGCCGCCGAACACCAGCGCCGCATGGGTGCTGAAAAATGTCGCGGTCAACAGCACGAAAACAGGCAGGCGCGCCGAGCAGAACATAAACGGTGTGATCAGCACGGTAATGATTTTCGATGAACGGCTCTCGATAGCGCGGCAGGCCATAACGGCGGGGACATTGCATCCGAAGCCCATCACCAGGGGTATGAACGACTTGCCGTGCAGCCCGATCTTGTGCATCAGCCGGTCCATGATGAAGGCCGCGCGGGCCATGTAGCCCGAGTCCTCCATGAAGGAGATGAAGAAGAACAGAATCAGGATGTTGGGGAGAAACACGATGACACCGCCGACACCGCCGATGATGCCGTTGGAGAGCATATCGCGCAGCGGACCGGGAGCGATGTTGTCGTTGACGGCCGACGCAAGGGCGTCGACGCCCGCCTGAATCCAGTCGGCCGGGAATGCACCTATATAAAAGGTGACCCAGAAGATAAAGAACATCACCAGCAGGAAAATCGGGAAGCCGAACAGACGGTTGGTGACGAAGGCGTCGATGATATGGGAGTTTGTCACCGACTCCTGCTTCGGGGTCTCCATGGTTTCGGCGAGGGCACCGGAGATGAAGCCATACTTGTCGTCGGCAATCATTGTGGTGATATCCTCCTCGGGGTGCATGCGCTCCAGCTCCTTGACCCGGCGGTCGCGCAGAGCGAGCACCGCCTTCCCCTCCTTCGACTCCAGTACGAGACGTTCGACGTCGGGGTCGCGCTCGAGCAGCCTGATGCCGAGGTTGCGGGCGCAGAAATGCTGGTTCAGCGATTTATCGCCTTTCAGGGCGTTCTTGATGTCGGTAAGCGTCTGCTCGATGTCCTGACTGAGCTTCACATGCACGTGGCGTACAATCGGATTTTTCCCTTCGTAGACCTGGATTATGGTGTCGAAGAGCTGATGGATACCCTCGCCGTCGCGGCTGACAGTCGGGATAATAGGCACGCCGATCATCTTGCCGAGCGCCTCGAAATCCAGCGTCGAACCGGAGGCGCGGAGCTCGTCGTACATGTTCAGGGCGATGACCATGGAGTGGTCCATGTCAATGAGTTCGGTGGTGAGGTAGAGATTGCGCTCGAGATTCGATGCGTCGACCACGTTGACTATGACGTCGGGGTTGTTCTCCTTGAGGTAATGGCGGACGTAATGCTCCTCGGGGGAGTAGGCCGAAAGGGAATAGGTGCCGGGGAGGTCAACGATGTTGAAGGTATAGCCCCCCTGCTCGAAAGTTCCGGATTTGGAGTCGACGGTCACACCAGAATAGTTGCCGACATGCTCCTTGGCTCCGGAGGCGAAGTTGAACAGCGAGGTCTTGCCGCAATTGGGGTTGCCGATGAGGGCCACGTTGATGGTATGGCTGAGACCTTCGAAAGCCTGGCGCTTGTCGGGATTGATTTCGTCATCCTCAACGGCGAGGGCTTCCGCCGGGTCGAATTCCGAGTGGACGAGGGTCCGGGGTTCTCCCTGATTTTTCAGGGACTCCCCTTCCGCGACCTTGTCGAGGGGGATAACCTCAATCATGCTGGCCTCCGAGCGGCGCAGCGAAACCTCGTAGTTCATCAGCCGGTACTTCACCGGGTCGCGCAGCGGGGCGGCAAGTATGGCGGTTATTCTGCGGCCTTTAACAAAGCCCATTTCCATGACGCGTTTGCGAAACGCCCCGTGTCCGAGAATCTTGACAATTAAGGCCGACTGGCCAGTTTTCAAATCGGAAAGTCTCATCTTACAGTAAAATGACCCGATAATATGGTTTGCTTAAATTTGAGCACAAATTTCGCAAATTCCCGGGATTTAACCTAACTTTTCGGCAGCAAAAACCATCCCGGGGAAAAAAATACTTAATAGTAAGTATCGGGGGGAGAGAAAAAGCCGAGCCATCCCCGCTGAGGGCTGACCCGGCTAAATCCTGTATTATAAATTGCAATGCGTCAGCCGCATTTGCTGGTGCCGCAGTTGGTGCAGATCAGGCAGCCTTCCTGATAAACCAGGGTTTCCTGACCGCAGTTGGGGCAGCGCTGGCCCGAAGCCTGAGTGCCGTTGGGAAGGTACTTCTTGAGCGCACGCTCAACGCCCATTTTCCAGGTGTTGATGCTCTCGGAGTTCAGGTCCAGACCGCCCACTAACTTCAGTACCTGGTCGATAGGCATTCCGTAGCGGAGCACGCCGGAAATCAGCTTGGCGTAGTTCCAGTATTCGGGATTGAACTTTGCGGAGAGCCCCTCGATGGTGGTCTTGTAGCCGCGCTTGTTCACGAACTGGAAGTCATAGCGCTTTGTGCCGTCGGGGTTCATGGCCTTGATGATCTTGCCGTGGTTCACCGACTTGGGGCAGAAGATACCATCCTCGTCGTCGGCCAGACCGGTGAAGATTTCGTAGGGACGGCCGTTGATGAGTCCCACGAAGGCGATCCATTTCTCCTTATTATTCTGGAAACGGACCACGTCGGCTTCGAGCTCGATGGGACGTTTGTGGGGGTGCGGGTCAACGGGCACCGGGAGCTGCGGCTCCTCTTTCTTCTTAGTCTTGTTCTCGAGGGCTACGAGCACACCGGAGCGGCAGCCGTCGCGGTAGACGGTACACCCCTTGCATCCGCAGCGCCATGCCTCGACGTAGAGCTTGTTGACGAGCTCCTCGGAGACGTCGGCCGGGAGGTTGATGGTGACGGAAATCGAGTGGTCCACCCACTTCTGGATGCGGCCCTGCATGCGTACCTTCTCGAGCCAGTCGATCTCGTTGGCAGTAGCGCCGGCGTAGGGGGAGCGGGCCACGAGTTCGTTGAGCTCCTCCTGGGTGTAGTTGGAGCGCTGCTCGATGCCGTTCACCTTCATCCAGTCGAGGAATTTGGGGTGGTAGACAACATATTCCTCGAAAGCGTCGCCGGTCTCGTCGACGTAGTCAACGTGCACCTCGGTGTCGTTAGGGTTCACCTTGCGGCGGCGCTTGTAGACGGGCATGAACACCGGTTCGATGCCGGAAGTAGTGCGGGTCATCAGCGAGGTGGTGCCGGTCGGAGCGATGGTCAGGCAGGCGATGTTGCGGCGTCCGTTGCGGCGGATTTTCTCCTCGAGGGCCGGATCGGCCTGATAAAGACGCCTGAGGTATGGGTTATTGACCTCGCGGTTGAAATCGAAGACCTCGAAGGCGCCGCGCTCGGCAGCCATGTCGGCCGACGAATTGTAGGCGGCGAGGGCCAGAGCCTTGTGAACCTTCTCGGAAAAAGCGGTAGCCTCCTCGGTGCCGTACTTCAGACCCAGGGCGGCGAGCATATCCCCTTCGGCAGTTGTGCCGACACCGGTGCGGCGTCCCATCAGGGTCTTGCGCTTGATTTTCTCCCAGAGATGACGCTCGGGACCGCGCACCTCGATGGTCTCGGGATCGGAGTCGATTTTCTCGATAATCTTGTCGATTTTCTCCATCTCGAGGTCAATGATGTCGTCCATAATGCGCTGAGCCTTGCCGATATGCCTACTGAAAAGCTCGAAGTCGAACTCGGCCTTGTCGGTGAAAGGGTTATTCACATAGGAATAAAGGTTGATGGCCAGCAGACGGCAGGAGTCGTAGGGGCAAAGGGGGATTTCGCCGCAGGGGTTGGTGGAGATGGTGCGGAAGCCGAGGTCGGCGTAGCAGTCGGGCACGGATTCGCGGGTGATGGTGTCCCAGAAGAGCACACCCGGCTCGGCCGACTTCCATGCGTTGTGGATAATCTTGTCCCAGAAAGCCTTGGCGTCGATTTCCTGCACGACTTCGGGGTTGTCGGAGTCGACGGGGAAGGTCTGGCGGTAGGGGGTGCCGTTGGTGGCGGCCTCCATGAAGGCGTCGTCGATGCGGACCGAGACGTTGGCTCCGGTAACCTTACCCTCGGTCATCTTGGCGTCGACAAACGACTCAGCACCGGGGTGCTTGATCGAGACGGTGAGCATCAGCGCACCGCGGCGACCGTCCTGAGCGACCTCACGGGTGGAGTTGGAGTAGCGCTCCATGAAAGGCACGAGACCTGTGGAGGTCAGCGCGGAGTTCTTTACGGGGGAGCCCTTCGGACGGATGTGGCTGAGGTCGTGACCGACGCCACCGCGACGTTTCATCAGCTGCACCTGCTCTTCGTCGATGCGGATTATGCCGCCGTAGCTGTCGGGATTGCCGTCGAGGCCAATCACGAAACAGTTCGAAAGGGAGCTGACCTGGAAGTCGTTGCCGATGCCGGTCATGGGGCTGCCCTGCGGCACGATATAGCGGAAATCTTTCAGATATGAGAAGATTTCGTCGTGGCTCATCGGGTTCGGATATTTCGATTCGATGCGCGCCAGCTCGGAGGCGATGCGATGGTGCATGTCGTCGGGGGTGCACTCATATATATTACCGAAGGAATCCTTCAGGGCATACTTGTTCACCCAAACACGTGCGGCGAGTTCGTCACCGTCGAAATATTTCAACGTGGCTGCATAAGCCTCGTCGTAACTGAATGTTTTCATTTTCTTACTGGTAGGAGATGTCAGGAACTGCGAATTTTGGCCAAGACAGGCTGACCACGGGACAAAGGACCGCCGGCCCGAGAGCTGCGCGTCCCCCGAAAAATGGTGTGAGAGGCCAAATCCGCGGGAATTGATTGGAAAAGATAACAGAAAGGCCTGATTTCTTACTGACGGGTGCAAATTTCCGATTTTTTTCGGCCACCTCCAAATTTTCCGGCAAAGAAATTGCAGAATGTTGATAAGTTATAATTGTGAATAGAGAAATTACATTTGCAAATTCGGAAAACTTTTCGCCGATTCAAAACCAAATTGTTTCCCGAAAAGTGAAATCCGACCCGGATTATTCAGCCCCCAACATAAACAAAAAAATTAACTTCAAGCGCTTAAACCACGACTTGAAGTTAAATCCGTATTCAGTTATAATTCAATATATTTACCAAAAACGCATTTATCCTGCAGGGATTATGTATTTACCCGAGCAGGATTTTCTCGATGGCGGCGACATCATCCTGGAGTTGCTTCTCGTAGGGAAGACGCTCCTCAATATTCTTGCAGCCATGAATTACGGTGGCATAGTTGCGCGAAAGGTGTGCGCCGATCTGCGTCAGCGACATCTTGCCATGCTTCTTAGCCATATACATCACCATCTGGCGGGCGTCGGAAACCTCGCGCTTGCGGGTCTTGGCGAAGAGAAGGTCAACGTCGATCTTGAAGTGACTGGCGACACCCTGAGCAATCATCTCGAAGTTGATGCTGGACTGCTTCTGCAACCTGACGACATTATTCATCACGTGGCGCGCAAGGTCCACAGTCACCTCGCGGTTGAGCAGAGTGGCGTGAGCCAGCAGCGTGGCTACAATCCCTTCGAGTTCGCGCACCGAGCTGGTGACATTCTCGGCGATGAAGTCCATCACATCTTCGGGGAGATCCAGACCATCCTGCTCCGATTTCAGCCGAAGCACCATCTTGCGAAGCTCCAGGTCGGGCTTCTCCAGCTCGACGGTCATACCCCACTTGAAACGGGAGATCAGACGGTCGGCCATCCCCTTGAGCTCAGTGGGAGCACAGTCGCTCGAGAGGATAATCTGCTTCTGATTCTGGTGCAGGTGATTGAAGATGAAGAAGAAAGTATTCTGGGTCTTATCCTTGTCGATAAGGTCCTGAATATCGTCGATAATCAGAGTGTCGATGCTCTGATAGAAACTGATGAACTCGTTGATTTTGCCGTTGCGGGTTGCAACTGTAAACTGGCTCTCGAACAGACGGGAGCTGACATAGAGCACACGCGCCAGCGGATTGTGTTCCTTGATTTTGATGCCGATGGCCTGAATCAGATGAGTCTTGCCGACACCGGTCGGACCGAACACAAACAGGGGGTTGAAAGTCTTGAGCTTGGGATCGTTGGCGATAGCCTCGCCGATTGCGCGGGCAATTTTGTTCGAGCTCGAGGAGCAGTAGTTCTCGAACGTGTTGCGGGGATTCAGCTGCGACTGCAGCTCATTGGTCACGGGCGCCTGGAAAAGACCGTTCGTCTGACGGATTGCGGGCGAAGCTGTCAGGCCTCGCTCAGTGATGGCGGTGTCGGGCCGGGTTGCAATCTGATTATGCTTATAGTAAAGCTGCACCTTCTCGCCATAGACGCGGCGGAGGGTGGGCATAAGAATGGGGAGGTAGTTAGCCTCAATAAATTCAAGGAAGAAAGGCGAAGGGACTGCCAGCGTCAGCTTGCCGGCGGCCTCATCGAAGCCCAGCGAGACAATCGGCTCGAACCAGGCGCTGAACTGCTCCTCCGAGAGGTTGTCGCGAAGAATCTTCCGGCACTCCTCCCAAAGTTGAAGATGGGTCTTATGCATTTTGAAATCAGACGAAATCGGTTATCTTTTCCGATGCAAAATTGCAACAAATTTTTCTAATAAAAAACTGCAAAAAGTTTTGGAAAATTCAAAAACATTGCAACCCTATTGTTTTTCAGCGCGTTAGTGAAAACTTATACCATCGCTTCCGATTTAATCAACATTTCGCTGTATTTCAGCTCATTAATAGCATTTACACAAAATATCACTTCCTACCCTCCGGATAAGCTAAACGCCAAAGGGATACAACCTTACCCCCTTTGGCGTTACATTTCAGTGAATTTTATTGTTCGGAATCAATCCGGATAGTAAAAACAGCCGTTTTTATCTTCCGACAAGGATTTGTGAGATTTTGGCCACACGGCCCGAATGTTTCTCAAATCCTTTTTCCGGATTTCTCGAAGCCTCCTCCCGGCATTCATTGCGGCTGGTCGGGGTCGCGAAGCTCGAGGGGAACGAGGGTGAAAAGCAGATTGCCATCTCTGGAGCGGAGCTCGATCTTACCGTCAACACGAACCGCGGTCTCCACAGCCTCGAGGGCGAGCAGGAATTCGGTCTCACGCGACTCCGGCGGGCAGGCCATGAGGGTGGTGGCAAGTTTTACAAGCTGCAGCGAATTCAGCTTGTCGGGGTCGATGAACATCTCGCCGTTGACGATATTGCAGCCGGTGTTGCCGTGCATTTTCAGCCCGTCGGTGTCGAAGGTCAGGGTGGCGTCGTTGTCCTCCTGCATCGGCGTGCCGTTGAGCTCGGTCACCTTCCAGGCGCCGTTGAGGAAATCCATGTTGTGGCGGCGCAGCACCATCACAGTCTTGCCGGTGGTATCCTCGAGGTCGAGGAATGTCACGGGGGATTCGTGGCGGACATCAAAGGAGCGTACCTCGCTGAGAGCGAGGTTTATAAGGAACTGATACGGAGCATCACTGCAGGCCATCATGGTTGAAATCACATTGCCGAACTGCAGGGCATGCTCCGTGTCGACCGTAATAGCGCCGTTGATATAATTGCAGCCGTTATTGCCGTAGAACTGCTTCTGGGGGAGGTCGATGGTGATGTACGGACGCTCCTCGCCGGTGACAACCTTGTCGCGGACCGAGTAGACGGTCCATTCACCGTTGATCGAGAACTTGGCGGGGAGGGGCGCGCCGACCGTGGAGGTCATTTCAGGCTTGCCGGCAGCGTGGTCGTGGGCGTCGTCGGCGCAGACCAGAGTCGAGGGAGTGCCCAGATCGAGCAACTGCCGGTCGGACGTTGGATCGACCGGCTGCTGGTCCTTCTTCCCCTTCCGATCCTTCTTTCCGGAATCCTTTTTCGAGGAACCGTCGGCAGGCGGGGTCAGTTTTTTCTTGGATTTTGAAGCGTTTTTGGCGTCAGTTTTCTTCTTGCTGTCTTTTTTCTGGGATTTCTTCTTATCAGAGTCCTTCTTTTTGTCCTCTTTTTTGGGCTTTTCGGCGGTGACGCGCGAGGTGCCGGGGGTGGCACTGACCACGACCTTACGACCGTCGGCGAGCGTAATCACCTTTGTATCAGCGGGAACAGATGCTTCCTTGGAAAAAGAGCCACAGGAATCGAGGCCCAGCGACAGGATAGCAGCCATAGCTCCGTATCGTAGAATATGGAAGGGTTTCATGCTAAGTTCAGGCTTTTATTGCTTTAATTTCCATGCATATCCGCGGCTTCCGACGGAATTATACGCCGGTTCAGGGGGCCCGATTTACGTAAAAAACAGGCCTGAAATCCGTCCGTGGAACAAACTTTTTGCAAATCTAAGAAATTTTTCCCTGAAATGGCTCGTTCTTATCAATATTTTTGTTACATTTGCAAAAAATAAGAATTGCCGGTTCTCCCCCGACACCTTAAATCTCTCCCCGCATACCACATCCGGGGCGCACCCCCGGCGCCTTAAACCTCTCCAATCTCATCTCTCGCCCCCCTACCGCATCCAAACCCAATAGAAGCATATTCTTACCTAAACTTATCATGCAACAGACAATCAACGCAATCTTCAAGGAGAAGTTCGGCAAGGAAGGCACCATGTACGCCTCCGCCGGCCGCATCAACCTCATCGGCGAACACACCGACTACAACGGCGGATTCGTGTTCCCCGGCGCCATCGACAAAGTCATCATGGCTGAGCTCGCCCCCAACGGCACCGAAATGGTGCGTGTCTTCTCCATCGACATAAATGACTACGCTGAATTCGGCCTCAAGGAAGAGGACGCTCCCGAACAGCAGTGGGCACGCTACATCTTCGGCGTATGCCGCGAGATAATCAAGCGCGGCGGCAAGGTCGAAGGCTTCGACGCCGTCTTCGCCGGCAACGTTCCCTTAGGTGCAGGCCTTAGCTCCTCGGCTGCCCTCGAAAGCTGCTTCGCATTCGCCCTGAACGACATGTTCAACGGCAACGTCATCGACAAATTCGAGCTCGCCCGCATCGGCCAGTCAACCGAACATAACTACTGCGGCGTGAACTGCGGCATCATGGATCAGTTCGCCTCGGTCTTCGGCAAGAAGGGCCACCTGATGCGCCTCGACTGCCGCTCTATGGAGTTTGAATACTACCCCTTCAAGGCCGACGGCTACAAGCTGGTGCTTCTGGACTCCAAGGTTAAGCACGCCCTGGTTGACTCCCCCTACAACAAGCGCCGCCAGAGCTGCGAACGCGTAGCCAAAGCCCTCAACGTCGAGACCCTCCGCGACGCTACAATGGAGGCCCTCAACGCCATCCGTTCCGACATCACCGCCGAAGACTACTTCCGCGCCAAATACGTCATCGAAGAGAAGGACCGCGTGCTCGCCGTCTGCGACGCCCTGGTCAAGAACGACTTCGACACCGTCGGCAAGAAGATGTATGAAACCCACGAAGGTCTGTCGAAAGACTACGAGGTTTCCTGCGAAGAGCTCGACTACCTCAACGACATCGCCAAGAAGTGCGGCGTGACCGGTTCCCGCATCATGGGCGGCGGCTTCGGCGGCTGCACCATCAACCTGGTCAAGGACGAACTCTACGACAACTTCATCGACACCGCCAAGAAGGAATTCAAGGCTAAATACGGCCACGAACCCGTAGTGATCCCCGTAGTGATCTCCGACGGCGCCCGCAGAGCCGAATAATCCCCACCCATTCCGGAGGGGCGCCGGGAGGGCGCCCCTCTCCCCTCTCCCCCGGCCAGCCAGCCGCTCCCTGTAAAAGCCGCAGGCTTTTACCACAGTAAGCCCCGCGCTCATTCTTCTGGCGCCCGGTTCGGTTCTGTGGCGCCCGTTTTCGGTCCTGTGGCGCCCGGCTCGGTTCTGTGGCGCCCGTTTTCGGGCGCATATCCGGCCTCTCCCCTCTCCCTCCCCCATCCCCTTTGATATTTCCTTATTCAAACAAAAATGAAACCTACACTTTTTGTTCTCGCTGCAGGTATGGGCAGCCGCTACGGCGGCCTCAAGCAGCTCGATTCCCTCGGTCCTAACGGCGAAACCATCATGGACTACTCCATCTACGATGCCCTCCAGGCCGGCTTCGGCAAGGTTGTCTTCGTAATCCGCAAAGACTTCGAGAAGGATTTCCGCGAGAAAATCCTCTCAAAATATGAAGGCCACATTCCCGTGGAGGTTGTCTTCCAGTCCACCGACAAGCTCCCCGAAGGCTACACCTGCCCGGCCGACCGCACCAAACTCTGGGGCACCAACCACGCCGTGCTCATGGGCAAGGAGGCCATCAAAGAACCCTTCGCAGTCATCAACGCCGACGACTTCTACGGCCGCAACGCCTTCGAGGTTATCGCCAAAGAGCTCATGCGTCCCCGCGACCGCAAGGGCGACTACTGCATGGTCGGCTTCCGTGTCGGCAACACCATGACCGAAAACGGTTCCGTAGCCCGCGGTGTCTGCGCTACCAAGGACGGCAACCTCACCGACGTGGTTGAGCGCACCGCCATCTCCTACGCTCCCGACCACCGCATCGTCTTCACCGACGAGAACGGCGTGGAGCAGACCCTCGACCCGATGACCCCCGTGTCGATGAACCTCTGGGGCTTCACCCCCGACTACTTCGACTACTCCGAGCGCGAGTTCCGCAAGTTCCTCGACAAGGACATCAACACCCCCAAGGCCGAATTCTTCATCCCCCTCTGCATCGACACTCTGATTAAGAACGGCGAAGCTAACGTGAAGGTGCTCGACACCGACTCCCGCTGGTTCGGCGTAACCTACGCCGCCGACCGCCCCGGTGTTGTCGCCAAATTCGCCGAGCTCCACAAAGACGGCACTTATCCCGAAAAACTTTTCTAAGTTTTCCATCCGGAAACATCAGTAAGTCAAAAACAACTTGACAATGAAACCCACAATTCTCGTTACCGGCGGTACAGGCTACATCGGCTCTCACACCGTGGTTGAGCTCCAGAAAGCCGGCTACCCCGTAGTCATCATCGATAACCTCTCCAACTCCAACCGCGACGTGCTCGACGGCATAGAGCGCATCACCGGAATCCGCCCCGAATTCGTCGAGGCCGACTGCACCGATATCACCGCCCTGAAGATTCTCTTCGACACCTATCCCGGCATCAAGGGCATCATCAACTTCGCAGCCTCCAAGGCCGTCGGCGAATCGATGCAGAAACCCCTGCTCTACTACCGCAACAACCTCAACACCCTGATGAACCTGCTGGACATGATGCCCCGCTACGACGTCAAGGGTATCGTGTTCTCCTCCTCCTGCACCGTTTACGGCGAACCCGACGAGAACCCCGTCACCGAGAACTCCCCCATCAAGGCTGCCACATCGCCCTACGGCAACACCAAGCAGATTTCCGAGGAGATCATCACCGACACCATCCACTCCGGTGTGCCCATCAAGGCTGTCCTCCTCCGCTACTTCAACCCCGTCGGCGCACATCCCTCGGCTGAGATCGGCGAGCTCCCCAACGGCGTTCCCCAGAACCTCGTGCCGTTCCTGACCCAGACCGCCATGGGCATACGCAAGGAGCTCAGCGTCTTCGGCGACGACTACAACACCCCCGACGGTTCCTGCATCCGCGACTACATCGACGTCGTCGACCTGGCCAAGGCCCACGTCATCGCCGTTGAGCGCATGCTCGAGGACAAGTCGGAGGACAACATCGAAATCTTCAACCTCGGCACCGGCAACGGCATGAGCGTGCTCGGCCTGATCAACGCCTTCGAGACCGCCACCGGCGTGAAGGTTCCACACAAGATCGCTGCCCGCCGTGCCGGCGACATCGAGAAGGTATGGGCCAACCCCGAGAAGGCCAACAAGGTCCTCGGATGGGTTGCCAAGACCCCGATTGAAGACACCATGCGCAACGCATGGAACTGGCAGTGCAAGCTCCGCGAACGCGGCATCATGTAATCCGCCATCCCGCTGAACAATATAATGTGTGCCGGCTCCTTTCCCGGGTCGGCACACATTATATATAATAAGAACCCTCTTATATAATAAGAACCCTCCATCCTACTATGACTGTGCAATCCTCTGAAACTCCGACCACCGACAGCTATTGCCCCATCGGCGTTTTTGACTCCGGCTACGGAGGCCTGACCATTCTCCGGGCCTTCCGCGAAGTGCTTCCGCAATACGACTACCTGTATCTGGGCGACAACGCCCGCGCCCCCTACGGCACCCGCTCGTTCGACATCGTCTACCGGTTCACCCTCCAGGCGGTCCGGGAGCTGTTCAGCCGCGGCTGTCGTCTGGTGATTATCGCCTGCAACACCGCATCGGCCAAAGCCCTGCGCACCATCCAGCAGAACGACCTGCCGGGCATCGATCCGACGCGCCGCGTCCTCGGTGTAATCCGCCCGACGGTAGAGGTCCTTGGAGACCTCACCCGAACCCGCCACGTCGGCCTGTTCGCCACCCCCGGCACAGTCCGCAGCGACTCCTACCGCCTCGAAGTGGAGAAACTATACCCCGGGATGAAGCTCACCGGACTCGCCTGCCCGATGTGGGTGCCGCTGGTCGAGAACAACGAAGCCGACGGTCCCGGCGCCGACTATTTCGTCAGGAAATACTCCGACGCCCTGATGAAGTCCGACCCCGAAATCGACACCGTGATTCTCGGCTGCACCCACTACCCTATCCTCTATCCGAAAATCCGCGCCGCGCTTCCCGAGCGGGTGAACCTCGTGGCGCAGGGCGACATCGTAGCCGAATCGCTCGCCGACTATCTCCGCCGTCACCCCGAAATGGAGCAGACCCTCAGCCGCGACGGCCGGGCCGAGTTCCTCACCACCGAGCGTGCCGACTCCTTCTCCTCCATGGCCTCCATCTTCCTCCGCCATCCCGTCGCCGCCCGCCAGATCACCCTGTCTTAAATCCGGGCGGCGGGAAATTCCGGCATTACTATCCAAGCTGTCCCCCTTTCCCGTTTTTCAAATCAGATTTTGAGGACAAACTGCTTTTTCGTTTGGTATTTGAGATTTATTTCTTTATTTTTGCATATTTAAGGGGTGATTCCCGTAACCCGTCCGTCAGAACGCATCACCTACTACAACAGCAAAGGGGAGCAAGTCTTTGTCCTCGAGCCATACGAAGGGAAAGAAATCACCTCCGTTATGGGCGGCTTCAGGGATGGAATGGCTACTTTCGTCAACGAAGACGGCAGCTGCGGCGCCATCAACTCCAAGGGTGAGGTGAAAATCAAGCCCATTTACTCCAACTTAGGCAATTTCTCAGAAGGTCACACCTACGCTTTCAAGCCGTCAGATGCTAACAGCTCCGCAGAACCCGACAAGGATGAAACAGCTCCGGTATATATTATCAACAAAAAAGGCGAGGAAGTGGCGAAGGTCGAAGGCCTTGAGTTCCATAGCATTATGGTAAACGGTCTTTTCGCCGTCACCAAGGGTGAACGCTGGGGCTTCGTAGACAAGAAGCGCCACAAGCAACTATGGCAAAATCGCCAGCGAGCAGTTGACGAAATCCGACGACTGAACATCCTCCGGGTCATCGGCCCGTAGACACACCGATTGACAACAGAATATAAGTTGAGGCTGCACCACTATGGAAAGTGATGCAGCCTCAACTATTTTTTCCTATGAATCTGATTGAATGGAACTTACTTGAAGAGCCTGGACTTACTTGAAGGACCTGGACTTACTTGAAGAACCGAGACTTACTTGAAGAATCTGAACTTACTTGAAGAAGTAGGCGACACGGACGGACCAGAAGCGGTTGCGGGCCGACATGTCGGGGAGTTTCACAGCTTTGATGGTGTAGGTCATGCCCCAGGTATAGGAACCGCTGACCTGCCACTTTTTATATAGCTCGAAGCCGAGGCCGGCACGCAGGGCGATTGAACCGAAGGGATATTCCATCGCTTTGCAGGAGGAGTGGGCGATGTTGAAATCAAAGATGGGACCGCCGAACACAAAGGGAGCCACATAGTCCTCCAGACCGTTCATCCGGGTCCATTTGAACTTCAGGTTGAAGGGGATTTCGAGGGTGTGGAGGGTCAGGTTTTCATTGCCGTAGCCGTCGACAGCCCAGATGTGCTTCGAGCCGAGGTCGCATTTCGCTCCAAGCATGGAGTAGTATGCGCCGATTTCGATGCCGAATCCGAGGCCGGGGAACATCAGTTCGCCGTTGACACCCACCTGCGGACCTACGATGGTTTTGACCGGGAAGAGGTCCTGCTTGAATTTGAGGGTGGAGATGTTTGCGCCGGCGGAAGCACCGTAGCGCATTTCAGCCCGCGACTGAAGCGACGCCCCGAGGAGAGCCACGCAGACCAGTATGTATTTGAAAAACTTCATTTCTATTGAGGTGGGATAATGGGATACAAAGGGTTCAGCGGCCGATGGCCTGAAGGAATCAGCGGCCGATGGCCTGAAGGATGGCTTCGGCGGTGGCGGCAACCTGCTGCTGGTCGCCGGTGGTCATGTTCTTGACGGTTACTTTGCCTTCGGCAAGCTCCGATTCGCCGATGATGGCCACGAAGGGGATGGCCGAGGCGTCGGCGTAGCCCATCTGCTTTTTCATCTTGGCGGTGTCGGGGTAAACCTCGGCGGCAACACCTTCGGCACGAAGGGCTTTGGCCAGACGGAGAGCCTCGGCGGCTTCCTTTTCGCCGAAGTTGGCAAAGAGCACCGTTGTGGCGGAAGCCTTGGCTTCGGCGGGGAACAGGTTAAGGGCAAGGAGCACGTCGTAGATGCGGTCGGCACCGAAGGAGACACCGACGCCCGAGAGTCCGGGCATGCCGAACACTCCGGTCAGGTTGTCGTAGCGGCCGCCGCCCGAGATCGAACCGATCTGGGCATCCTTGGCCTTGACTTCGATGATAGTGCCGGTGTAATAGTTCAGGCCGCGGGCCAGCGACACGTCGAGGTCGAGTTCGGCGGTGAGGCCGAGGGCTTTCACGCCGTAGGCAACGGTCTGCAACTCCCTGACGCCGAGCGAACCGACTTCCGAGGGAGCCAGCAGCTGCTCGAGCTGCCCGAGGCGCTCCTCCATCGTTCCGGAGATGGCGAGGATAGGCTGCAGTTTGTCGACAGCCTCCTGTGTCAGGCCGCGCTCCACGAGCTCGGCGTTGACATTTTCCAGACCGATTTTGTCGAGTTTGTCGATAGCGGTGGTGATATCGATGATTTTGTCGGGGAAACCGATGAGCTCGGCGATTCCAGCAAGCACCTTGCGGTTGTTGAGCTTCAGAATCACGCGGATCTGCAGGCGGCGGAACACCTCGTCGACCATCTGCAGCAGTTCAATCTCGTTGATGAGTGAGTCGGAACCTACGACGTCGGCGTCGCACTGATAGAACTCGCGGTAGCGCCCCTTCTGCGGACGGTCGGCGCGCCATACGGGCTGAATCTGATAGCGCTTGAAGGGCATCTGCAGCTCGTTGCGGTGCTGGACTACGTAGCGGGCGAATGGCACGGTGAGGTCATAGCGCAACCCCTTCTCACACAGTGCGTTGGTCAGGCGTCCGTAGTGTTCGCCGTCGAGCAGCGCGGGGTCCACGCCCTTGAGATATTCTCCGGAGTTGAGGATTTTGAAGAGGAGCTTGTCACCCTCCTCGCCATATTTACCCATGAGGGTGGAGAGGTTTTCCATCGCGGGGGTCTCCACGGGGTTATAGCCGTAGAGACGGAATACGGTGCGGATGGTGTCGAAAATGTAGTTTCTGCGGGCCATTTCCACGGGGGAAAAGTCGCGCGTGCCTTTTGGAATCGAGGGCTTCATCGGGGTTGAATATGGTGATTTCTGAAGGGATTACTTGTTGGCGCGTTTGCGCTCGAGTTCGTCGAGGATGATCTTGCGCAGGCGGATGTGGTGGGGGGTAACCTCCACGTATTCGTCCTCCTTGATATATTCGAGGGCCTCCTCGAGGGAGAACACTACGGGGGGCACGATCTTGGCCTTCTCGTCGGTGCCGGAAGCACGCACGTTGGTGAGCTTCTTCGACTTGGTGACGTTGATTACAATATCCTTGTCCTTGGCGCTCTCGCCCACGACCTGACCGGCGTAGACCTCCTCCTGCGGGAATATGAAGAAGCGGCCGCGGTCCTGGAGTTTGTCGATGGCGTAGGCGTAGGCTGTGCCGGCCTCCATGGCTATGAGCGAACCGTTGGTACGGCGTTCGATGTCACCCTTCCAGGGCTGATATTCGAGGAAACGGTGAGCCATGATGGCCTCGCCGGCCGAGCCGGTCAGCACATTGTTGCGCAGACCGATGATGCCTCGCGAGGGGATGACGAATTCCATGTGCACGCGGTCGTTCTGCGACTGCATCGACACGAGGTCGCCCTTCCTGCGGGTCACCATATCGATCATCTTCGAGGCGTATTCTTCGGTGACGTTGATTGTCAGCATTTCCACCGGCTCGCACTTCACGCCGTCGATCTCCTTGACGATTACCTGAGGCTGGCCGACCTGCAGCTCGTAGCCCTCGCGGCGCATGGTCTCGATGAGCACCGACAGGTGGAGCACACCGCGGCCGAAGACGTTCCAGGCGTCCTCGCGGTCGGTTTTCGACACACGCAGCGCCAGGTTCTTGTCGAGCTCGCGGGTGAGGCGGTCGAAGATATGGCGGGAGGTGACGTACTTGCCGTCCTTGCCGAAGAAGGGGGAGTCGTTGATGGTGAAGGTCATCGACATAGTGGGTTCGTCGATGGCGATGCGGGGAAGCGGTTCGGGATTGTCGGGAAGAGTAACGGTGTCGCCGATTTCAAATCCCTCAAGGCCTACGATAGCGCAGATGTCACCGGAAGAAACCTCGCTGACGCGTTTGCGCCCCATTCCCTCGAAGGTGTGGAGCTCCTTGATACGCTGGCGGCTGACAGTACCGTCGCGGCGGCAGAGGCCGATTTCCATACCCTCCTTGATGGTGCCGCGGTGAACGCGGCCCACAGCGATTCGGCCGACATAGTTGGAGTAGTCGAGCGAGGTTATGAGCATCTGGGGGTCACCCTCGATGGTCTTGGGGGCGGGGATATATTCGAGGATGGCATCGAGCAGCGGCACGATATTGTCGGTGGGCTGCTTCCAGTCGGTGCTCATCCAGCCGTTCTTGGCAGAGCCGAAAATCGTCGGGAAATCGAGCTGATCTTCGGTGGCGTCGAGGTTGCACATCAGGTCGAAGACCATCTCCTGCACCTCGTCGGGGCGGCAGTTGGGTTTGTCGACCTTATTAATGACTACGACAGGTTTGAGGCCGATTTCGATGGCTTTCTGGAGCACGAAACGGGTCTGGGGCATCGGGCCTTCGAAGGCATCGACCAGCAGCAGGCAGCCGTCGGCCATGTTGAGCACGCGCTCGACCTCGCCGCCGAAGTCGGCGTGTCCCGGGGTGTCGATGATGTTGATTTTTGTGTCTTTATAGTTGATAGACACATTCTTGGAGAGAATCGTTATACCTCTTTCGCGTTCGAGGTCATTATTGTCGAGGATCAGTTCACCGGCATTCTGGTTCTCACGAAACAAATGGCCGGCGAGAAGCATTTTGTCAACCAGCGTGGTTTTGCCGTGGTCCACGTGGGCGATAATTGCGATGTTGCGAATATTCTGCATACAGTGTCAATTCTTTTACAGACTGCAAAGTTACGAAAAAATTCCCGTAACCGAGCAATTATCGCACCAAAAAATGCTCATTTCCCCGCACAGCCAAGGCCTCAGACTATCCTCTACTATGCGAATCTATATTTTGGAATGATACCCCGAAGGAATTTACACTCCTCTTTTTGTATGTCTCAACAATTTTTTATAACTTTGTCATATTCAAATGTTATCGTAATGACAGCCAGACAACAGAATATGGTCAACGTTAAACGCAACCTTTTTGAAATGCTCAAGAAGGAAAACGCGTTCTGGTCTTACGATACGAAAGATTTACACCTGGAATCCCTATCAGATGACCAACTGATTGCTCTAACTTTAAGGCATCTTGATATTCCGGAAATCGACGCACTTTTTTCGATATTCTCGTTCCGTAAAATCAAGGATGCATGGCGGAAACTTCTCGTACCCGAAGGAGAATACCTATACACTCTCAACCGGTTCTTTGCATGGTACTATTTCAAAGCCAAGCGACCGGATGCCTACCTTAAATCCCTGATTACCAGACATACCAACCAACTCTTTTCATGAACGGATTAGCTCCCAATGCCGAAAAACTGATAGATGCAGTTGCCCGGTTGAATTGCATCAAACCATACGTTCTTGTTGGCGGCACTGCTTTATCAATTCAAATCGGGTCACGCCTGAGCGAGGATCTGGATTTCATGTCATGGCGCAGCAAGAGAAACGAGAAAAGAGAGGTCGACTGGCCTGAAATAAAAAGGGAATTAGCAACGATTGGAACTATTGACTCATTCGATTTGCTTGACATTGACCATGTGGAATTTGTGGTCAGTGGCGTCAAGATTTCTTTCTATGCCAACCCCAATTATTCTCCGCTTAAAGAAGTAATTGTATTGCAAGACAATCTCAGGCTTGCGGACAAGACCTCAATCGGAGCCATGAAGATGGAAGTTATGATGCGTCGCAGCAAATTTCGCGATTATTATGACATATACTCTTTGCTGGAAAATGGAGAAAATCTTCAGGAAATGATGTCTCTCGCATTGTCTTATTCAGGACATCGTCTGAAATCCAAGAACTTGATTGCGATGCTGACCCGTTCTGAGCGATTTATCCCCGACAGTAATTTTTCCGCGCTCTCTCCTAAATACAATATCACTCCACTTGATATCGAGCGACGTATAATTGCAGCCCTGAGCGCTGAACGATAGAGGATTAAAGGGAGCAGCAGAGGGAGTAAGGCTGTTTAAAATCAGCAAGAAATCAAGCCGACGGCAGTAACATCGTCGTTAGTCGGCGGTGACGCCGTCGAGGGCAAGGAGGCGGGAGGAGAGGGAGGAGAAGTCGTCGGCACGCATGCTCAGGGTCATCGAGCAGGTGTTGTCGAACTGCTGGTCAAGGACTTGTATTTCAGAGCCTTTCACGATTTTCATCACGTCGTTCATAGCCAGATAGGGGAAGTGAATCCGCAACATCTCGCGGCGGTGACATTCAATGATTTCCCCGGCTTCGATGGCCAAGCGCGCAGCTTCGCGATAGGCGGCGATGAGGCCGGGTGTCCCCAGTTTGATTCCCCCGAAATAGCGCACCACTACAATAATTATATTGGTGAGACTGAAAGAATTGATCTGCCCGAGAATCGGCTTGCCGGCGGTGCCGGAGGGTTCGCCGTTGTCGTTGGCCAGGAAGTCGGAGCGGTCGGCACCGAGCATGAAGGCGTAGCAGACATGACGGGCATCGAAATATTCCTTAGAGATGCGGCGCACCTCCTCGCGGGCCTGCTCGCGGGTTTCGACCGGGATGGCGTAGCTGAGGAAACGGCTTCGCTTTTCAGTAAACACCGCCTCCGACGGCGCTTTCAGGGTGTAGAAGGTGTCCATTGTTCCGGGAGTTTTGTTTTAGTGTTAAGCACTTATGATTCAGGCGTTTTTCGGGAGCTTTGCGCGCTTGAAGGCGTCAATCATCGAATCAGGAGTGGCGTTGAGGATTTCCGTTCCGGCGATTCCGGCATACCACCGGATTTTGTGATATGAACGGAACGCAATCATCATGCTTTCAATCACTTCGTGAAGCGGATGCTGCACATAGACCTGCTGGATTCGCTGCACCTCCTTGTCATCCTCCTTGTAGAAATGCGGCTGAACGGAAACCACATGGTTTTCGTCATCGACACGTAGAGTCTGGAGCCAGGAATGGTCGGCGCCGAGGATATATATCTGTTTGTAACCCAACCAGATACCAATCATCAACGAAGGGATCAGCACGTTTCGCGGGCGGGGCATTCCCCACTGCGCCCTGAACGCCAGTTTCTCGAACCAGAGGTACCCTTCGACGGCGGTGAAGCTGAAACGACCGATTTTAAGGTTGGGGTTGTTGAACATCCGGGTCTTTTTGCCGCACTTGGAAGGGATAAAAAGGGTCATCGGAAAGTCGATGGTGTTCAGATTATCGATCAGCTTGCGGACATTGGGGTCCGTGTCGGCCTTGTCGAAGAAATGAGGATCGGCGAGGACATAGTATTTCGGGCGTAACTCCCTGAACTGCGGGGTATTTGCGAAGAAGTTCACAGCCAGGGTGTCGGCGTCGCGAAGCCAGTCGGAATCCTCATCGAGATTCTTTTTCAGCGACGGTCCGTTGCCCAGGACCACCATCGGACGGGGCTCGCCGTTGCTCCCGCCGTTAGCTTCGCGGGAGTTTCCGCCATCCGCCTCGCGGGAGTTTCCGCCATCGGTTTCTGATTTGGCGCGGCGCACCTTCCCCGCCGGAATTCCCATGAGAATCCGGGCGCAACTTGCTGCCGTCGAGGAGGTTTTATTCAGGAATCCGGCGAACTTTTCAATTATCGAATCAGCCATAGAAATTAACTTCGGAGCTTATTTTTCTGCAAACTTAGTGATTTTAGCCGGAATAATTGAGTTTTTCATTAAAAAATCGTAAATTTGCCCTGCTATTTCAAAAGCGCATATGTCTCAGCCCAAGGAAAAAGCGAAAAACGACACCGGAAATGTCGCGGAAAACGCTCCGGCAAACGCCGGGGCAATCCGAATCGACCTTGAAGAGGTGCTGGCGCAGCGGTTGCCGAAGTTCCGGAAATTCATTCCCGGATGGCTTATCCGCTGGGCCTGCCGCACTATCCGGCAGGACGGCCTCAACCGCATTGCTGCCGAAAGCGCCGGGCTGCGGGGAGCGGAGTTCTGCCGCGGTGTCCTCAAGTCGCTGAAAATCAATTTCGAAGCCGAGAACACCGACCTGCTTCCTCCCCCCGAGAACCGCCGTGTGCTGTATGTATCGAACCATCCACTCGGAGGCCTCGACGGCATGGCGCTGATTCAGTTCATCCAGCAGCGCCACGGCGGCAAGGTGTTTTTCGTGGTCAACGACCTGCTGATGGCCGTGAAGCCCCTCGAGGATGTTTTCCTGCCGATCAACAAGGCCGGGAAGCAGCACCGCGAGGCCGCCGAAGCCATTCAGGAGGCTTTCGCCGGCAACGACCCGATCATCATGTTCCCCGCCGGACTGGTTTCGCGCCTCCAGAAGGTCGACCGCAACGAAGCAGGTCCGCTGCTGAACGTGGCCCTGAGCAACATTGCCCCTGAAAGCGGAAAGCAGCAGGGTGACGGCTGCAAAAAGGAGCGTAAGGTCGAGGTAATCGCCGATCTGAAGTGGCAGAAAATGTTTGTAAACAAGGCATATCAGAGCCGCCGCGACGTCATTCCGTTGTTTTTTAGCGGTCATAACTCGCTGCATTTTTATAAGATGGCCCGGAGGCGTCAGCGCCTGGGGCTGAAGTTCAACTACGAACAGATTTACCTCCCGGGGGAGCTTTTCAACCTCACCGGCGCCACGCTGAGGGCCCATTTCGGTTCCCCTGTGGCCTGGCAGAAGCTGACTCCGGGAAAAGGGGCGGAAGCCTGCGCCGCCCGCATGCGCGAGCTGGTCTACAGTCTGGCTCCGGCGCCTTCCGAAGGCGTTCCGCCTGCCGGCTCTGTGTAAATCACTATCAATTTAAGAATCAAGGACTTATGGCCGAAAAGATAATTGATCCCGTTTCACCCGATTTGATTGAGAAGGAACTGACCCGCGACAGGTTGCTCCGCACAACCAACAAGTGCGGCAACGAAATCTACGTGGTCGACGCCTTCAATGCGCCCAACACCATGCGCGAAATCGGCCGCCTCCGCGAAATCGCCTTCCGTGCATCGGGCGGAGGCACCGGAAAGGACTGCGACATAGACAGTTACGACACGATGTACCCCCCCTGCCGACAGCTTATCCTCTGGTCGCCCGAAGACCGCGAAATCATCGGCGGATACCGTTTTATCCTCGGAAAAGACATCAAAATCGTGGATGGGCAGCCCAGGATCGCCACCTCCCATATGTTCAGTTTTTCCAACCGGTTCATCGAGGAGTTCCTGCCGCAAACCATCGAGCTCGGTCGTTCGTTCGTCAGGCTTGAATTCCAGTCGACCCGTGCCGATGTCAAGGCGATTTTTGCCCTGGACAATCTCTGGGACGGATTGGGAGCACTGACTGTGGTGCATCCCGAGATTCGCTATCTGTTCGGGAAGTTCACAATGTATCCCAGCTACGACCGCGAGTGCCGCGACATGCTGCTCTATTTCCTGAACCTGCATTTCCCTGATACTGACGGACTTGCGCGTCCCTACTACCCGATAGCCCGCGGCGACGGCGGAGGCAAATTCGCCGAAATGTTCCCCGGCAAGGATTTCCGCGAAGATTATAGGGTGCTGAACCATGCCATCCGCGAGCACGGCATCAACATCCCGCCGCTGGTGAACGCCTACATGGGCCTGAGTCCGACGCTCCGCATCTTCGGCACCGCCATCAACGACGAATTCGGCGACGTCGAAGAAACCGGCATATTCCTCACACTCTCAGACGTTTACGACGAGAAAAAAGAACGTCATATCAACTCTTTCCACCCCACCGAAGATGCGCCCAAATTCTAATCATCTCAAATCGCTTTTGCTCCTCGCCGCAACCCTCCCGGCGCTTACGCTGCCAGCCGCCGAGCCCTCCGATGCATTCAATGTGAACTACACCGCCGAGGCCCTCTTCGCCGCCGGGAGCAACGATTTCGCACCTTATTATATAATGGCGAACAACCACGGCGTCCTCACCCAAAGCAAGGACGCCCTCCTTCGCCTGCGCCTCAAACACGACTGGAACACCGACCGCCGTTTCAGCTTCGGTTTCGGCGCCGAAATCATCGGCGGCTACGCCTCCCCGACCGACTACCTCCGGTTCGCTCCGGACGCCTCGGCCTCCGGCATCCCAGGCGCCATCAACGTCACCAACGGCGCCCTTCTCCCCCACTCCGAGCGGCCGGCGGCCTTCTGGCTTCAGCAGCTTTACGGCGAACTCCGCTACCGCGGCGTCTTCATGACGGTCGGCCTTAAGGAACACAGCTCGGGACTGCTGAACTTCGCCCTCTCGAGCGGCGACCTCGTGGAGAGCGGCAACTCACGCCCCATCCCCGAGGTGCGCGTCGGTTTCAATGATTTCCAGGACATCCCCTTCACCAACGGCTGGGCACAGATTCAGGGGGAAATCTCCTACGGCAAACTAACCGACAACAAGTGGATGCGAAACCACTACAACTATTACAACTCCCATCTGAACCAGGGAGCGCTCTACACCTACAAGCGCTGCTATTTCCGGTCGAAGCCCTCGCAGCCGCTGTCAGTGACCGTCGGGATGCAGGTCGGCGGTTTCTTTGGCGGCGAAACAACTTACTACTCCAAGGGGGAGGCCACCCGTCATTTTAAATACTCGAAAGGGATCAAGCAGTTCTTCAAGATGCTCATTCCATCGGATGGCGGCGGTCAGGCCTATTATTCGGGCAGCTCGCTCGGCTCATGGGACCTGATGTTCCGCTACCGTCTGCGCTCCGGCGCCCAACTGAGAGCCTACATGCAGAAGCCCTGGGAGGATGGTTCCGGTATCGGCTTCCTCAACGGTTTCGACGGCCTATGGGGCTTGGAATACCGCGCGGCGCAGCCCGGTCTGCTCTCCGCCGTGGTCGTGGAATATCTCGATTTCACCAACCAGAGCGGCCCGATGCACTGGGATCCGGATGACAACACCGGCACCGACATCACCACCCGCGCCGAGGGTTGCGACAACTATTATTACAACCACGAATACAACGCCTACGCCTATTACGGCATGGCCATCGGCACGCCATTCATGGTATCACCGATCTATAACACCGACGGTTACCTGCAGTTCGCCGCCAACCGTATGCGCGGTTTTCACATCGGTCTGGAGGGGCAGTTCTCGCCGGAATTCTCTTACCGTGTGCTCGGCGGCTATCGCAAATCATGGGGCGGCGGCAACGTGCCGTTCATCACTCCGAAGGATGACACCTCGGTTATGGCCGAAGGTATCTGGACGCCGCAAGCCATTGAGGGACTGAAGGTTAAAGCGCAATTCGGACTTGACCACGGCTCGTTGCTCGGCAACAACACCGGCGCTATGCTGACAGTCTCATACAGCGGCGATATATTCTTTAAATAATTGAATATGAAGATATTATCCAACATATTTCCCGACTGCCGGGGACGCCTTGCGGGCTTCGCGCTGTTGCTGTCCGCACTGCTCGGACTGATGGCGTCGCTGTCGGGCTGTACCCACAACAACGGCAACATCGGCGACTGGTTCGGTCGCTGGCAAATCCTGGAAATCAAGGTCGACGGGGTGGCCATGAGCGGCTACGAGCCTGTATATTTCCTTGATTTTCAAAACAATATAATCCGCGGAATAGAGGTTGGCGACGACGGTTACGACCGCAACACCCGCACGTTCTACGGCACCTGGAAGGAGGTCGGCGACAACGCCGTATCCTTCGATTTCAACCACCGTCAGGACGATGGGACATGGAACTACACCCCGTTCCCTATTCTGCATTTCCCCTCCGACGGCGCGTTTAACCTCTCCGTTGTAGACAAATCCTCCACAAAGCGCACACTCATTTACAACGCCCCCGACGGAGTGGAATACAGCTACGTTCTCCGCAAGCGGTAGGCGCCCAGCGAAAGCGGTAGCCGCCCGGCAAAAGCGGTAGCCGCCAATCATACCCTGCGCCAATGGGTTTACAAAGTTTAAACACTGTAAGACAAGATATTATGTCACGCGAAATAAAACATGCACTGGTCACAGGCGCCGACGGTTTCATCGGTTCGCATCTTGTGGACCTTCTGCTCTCCAAAGGTATAAAAGTCAGGGCTTTAAGCCAGTATAACTCCTTCAACAACTGGGGCTGGCTCGAGGGAAAGCATGACCCGAACCTCGAAATCGTCTGCGGTGATGTCCGCGACGCCGCCTACTGCCGCCACATCGCCGAAGGGGTCGACACGATTTTCCACCTCGCGGCCCTCATAGCTATTCCCTACAGCTACGTCGCCCCCGAAAGTTATGTCGACACGAACATCAAGGGTACAATGAATATGTGTCAGGCAGCCAAGGACTTAGGTATCGGTCGACTGATCGTGACCTCCACCTCGGAAGTCTACGGAACCGCGCAGTATGTGCCCATCGACGAGAAGCATCCGCGCCAGCCGCAGTCACCCTATTCGGCCACGAAAATCGGCGCTGACGCCATCGCCAAGAGTTTCTACAACGCTTTCGGGCTGCCCGTAGTAATCGCCCGTCCGTTCAACACTTACGGTCCGCGTCAGAGCGCCCGCGCCATCATCCCGACAATTATCTCGCAGATTGCCAACGGCGCCCGCGAAATCAAGGTCGGCGACCTCACCCCCACCCGCGATTTCAACTTCGTGGAGGATACCTGCCGCGGTTTCTATGCTTTGGCCACCGCCGAAGGTATTGAGGGAGAGGAGATTAACATCGCCACAGGTACTGAGGTCTCGATGGCCGACACCCTGAAGATGATTGCCGAACTGATGGACGCCGACGTGAAGTATGTGGTTGATCCACAGCGCCTCCGCCCGTCGAAGAGCGAAGTTTTCCGCCTTTGTGGCGACAACACCAAAATCACCACGCTGACCGACTGGCGTCCGCAGGTGTCGCTGCGCGAAGGTCTGGCAAAAACAATCGCCTGGTTCACCACCCCCGGCAACCTTAACGGCTACAAATCAGATATTTACAACCGATAATCCGGGTATAATGGCAGACGCTGCACGAAAAGTAAAAATTCTTTTCCTCGGGGGCGCAAAGCGCGTCTCGATGGGTGAAAAATTTCTGGAAGCCGGCCGACGTCTCGGTCTGGAGGTCGAGCTGTTCAGCTACGAACTCACCCCGTTCGTGCCGGTGGCGTCCATCGCCACGATTATCGAGGGACGCCGATGGAAAGACCCCGACCTCTATAATCATCTGAATCAGGTAGTTACAGAACACGGAATCGACATCCTCATCCCGTTTGTCGACGGCGCCGTGGAGGTTGCAGCCCGTTACCGCGATGATTTCGGCAACGTCTGGGTTCCGGTCGGGACTCCCGAAAGCGCAGCCGCCATGTTCGACAAGTTGCTGGCGGACAGACTGTTTCGTAACAACCATCTGCCGGTGCCTATGAATCGGGAGGAGCATGGTTCCGCTCCCCTCCCCCTGATTGCGAAGCCCCGATTCGGCTCAGCCTCCAAGGGAATCCGGGTCATCAGCAACGAAACCGAGCTGGAGGATCTGAACGTTCAAGATTATCTGATTCAGGAGTATATCGCTGACCGTAAGGAGATTACGATTGATTGCTACCGTTCCATCAGTGGGGAAGTCATCTGCACTGTTCCCCGTTACCGCATCGAGACCCAGGGGGGCGAGGCATCGGTGACCCGCACGTTCTCAAATTCCGAAGTCGAAGCGCTGGCAGCCCGTACGCTCGAGACTCTTGACCTGCGCGGCGCCGTGACGATTCAGCTGCTCGAACGTGCCGAACCGCAGCCCGGCCAGGAACGGTTTATGCTGATGGAAATCAACCCGCGTCTCGGCGGCGGGGCCGTCTGCTCGGTTCACGCCGGAGCCTGTCTGCCGGAATTTATCCTTCGCGACAGCCTCGGGATGCCCCTCGAGCCATGCCGCGACTGGATTCCCGGTACGCTCATAACACGCTATTTCTCAGAAATTTGCTTTAAGCCATGTTGAAATTTGACAAAGTGATGATTATTGCCGAAGCCGGAGTCAACCACAACGGCGACTTCGCGATGGCTGAAAAAATGATATACGCCGCCAAAGAGGCCGGCGCCGATTACGTGAAATTCCAGACTGCCGTCCCCGAGCAGGTAATTTCCGTATTTGCGGAAAAGGCTGAATATCAGAAGGAAACAACCGGCAAGGAGGAAAGTCAGCTCGACATGTGCCGCAAAATCCACCTCCCGCTGAGCGCTTATAAAACCCTCGCCGGCATCTGCCGTGAGGCCGGAATCGGCTTCATGTCCACCCCCTTCGACCTGGAATCGGTCGACTGTCTGGCATCCCTCGGGATGGATTACTGGAAAATTCCTTCGGGCGAAATCACTAACTTGCCGTATCTCAGGAAGATCGCTACTCACCACGGCAAAATCATCATGTCCACCGGTATGTGCACCCTCCCCGAAATCGAGGCTGCGATGCAGGTGCTCGTCGACGGCGGAGTCAGCCGCGAAGATATCGCCCTACTGCACTGCAACACGCAGTACCCCACCCCGATGTGCGACGTGAACCTCCGCGCCATGGAGGCTCTGCGCACGCTGCATCCCGGCGCCGTCGGCTACAGCGACCACACCGTAGGCATCGAGGTTCCCATCGGCGCCGTAGCCCTCGGCGCCAATATCATCGAGAAGCATTTCACCCTCGATCGCAACCTCCCCGGACCCGACCACCGCGCGTCGCTCGAACCCGATGAGCTGAAGGCAATGGTTTCGGCAATCCGTAACATCGAGCAGGCCCTCGGCACCCCCGAGAAGAGGGTTTCGGACTCCGAGCGCCCGAACATCGCCATCGCCCGCAAAAGCATCGTGGCAGCCCGCGATATCCGCAAGGGTGAGCTTCTGACCGCTGAGAACCTCGCCTGCAAACGCCCCGGCACCGGCCTATCCCCCATGGTTTGGGACCAGGTGGTCGGAACCAAGGCTGTCCGCGATTTCCAGGCCGACGAGGAAATCGCACTTTAATCAACCAGCCTCAGGGAAATGCCTTGAGATCGCTTACGTTGTGTATGACTAACTGCTTGATTATTTGAAAATGGATAATGCAGCAACCGTCAGGAGCGTTGTGACCGATGCCATGAGCCGTCTGGAGCCAAAGTATGGCCACGGCGAGGCTCAGGCCATGGTCCGCTTCATTTTTGAGAACCTCAAGGGGTGGAGCGCCGTGGATCTCGTTATCCGTCAGGAAGATACGCTCAGCGATTTCATCGCCGGCAAGGTCAGCGACGTGGTAAAACGGCTGCTGAACGACGAACCGATTCAACTGATTTTCGGCGTCGCCGATTTCTACGGCATGAAGCTGAAAGTCACCGGCGCCACACTCATTCCGCGACCCGAAACAGCTGAGTTAGTGGATATTATCGTCAAGGACAACCGGCAGAAAGACCTCCGGGTGCTCGACGCCGGAACCGGCAGCGGCTGCATCGCCATCGCCCTTGCGCGCAACCTCCCGTTCGCTGAAGTCACCGCCATCGACCTCAGCACGGCAGCCCTCGCCGTCGCCAAAGAAAACGCGCAACAGCTTCACTGTCAAATAAATTTCAAGGTAGCCGACATTCTGGAATTACCAAAAGTATCATTACCCGGCGCACCGTTTGACATCCTTGTCAGCAATCCGCCGTATATCACTGTCCGGGAGAAAGCCGACATGGACCGCAACGTCCTCGGCTACGAACCGTCGAGCGCCCTGTTCGTGCCCGACGACGACCCGCTGAGGTTCTACACACCGCTGCTTAAGGCCGCGGCCGACGGTCTCGTTGTCCCCGGCGGAAAGGTTTATTTCGAAATCAACCCGCTGTATGCCGGCGATTTACGTCAGCAGGCAAACCGCCTCGGCTTCGATGACGTCGCAATCCTCCGCGACTCCTACGGCAAAAACCGCTTCCTCTCCGCCGTCCGGCCAACCTGACTCCCCGCCGAATACATTATCTACATCTACCATGCAATTACGGAAACCAATCTCAAAGGAAACCGCTCAGCAACGACTCGAAACTCTTTGCGTCGCCGCCGAACACTGCCGCTTTGAGCTGGAGGAAAAACTGCGCAGATGGGGACTGCCGGCCGACGAACGCGAGGAGGTTCTCGCCACCCTCGAGAAGGCCCGTTTTTTCGACGACGCCCGTTTTGCGAAGGCTTATGTCCGCGACAAGGTCGTCTACAACCGCTGGGGACGCCAGAAAGTGTCTATGGGGCTGTATGCCAAGCGGATAGACCGCAGTCTGATCGACGAAGCGTTCGACGAGCTCAACCCGGAGGACTACGAGGACGCCGCCCTGCGTTATCTCGAAGCAAAAGCTCGCTCAGTCAAGGAGGGGTTCACCTACGAAGGGCGCACAAAGCTCTATCGGTCAGGCATTTCCCGCGGTTTCGAGTCTGCTCTCGTCGCCCGTCTCGTCAAGAATCCGAAAATCTGGGGAATAGACCCCGATGAGGCATGAGAACCTCCGGCAAATACCTACTGAAGCGTCTGATGGGCGACTTCAAGGCGATGTTTTTCCCGCGTACCTGCCGGATTTGCCATGAACCGCTGGTCGAGGGGGAACAGTTGCTGTGCCTGCACTGCATCCGCGAAATCCCGGTCACCAGATTCGATGCGCCGGGCCTTAACCCGCTGGAACACAAGATCGCAGATCCGGCGGTGCCGATTGCCGGAGCCGCCTCGTTCTTCTTTTACACCCACACCTCCCCTTACGCGTCGCTGATACGCGACGCAAAATACAACAACCAGCCGGAAATCGACGCCCTGCTCGCCCGAATTTTCGCCGAACAGCTGCAGCCATACGGCTTTTTCGATGGCGTCGACCTGATTGTGCCCGTGCCGATTCACTGGTTCAAGCGCGTGAAACGCGGTTACAACCAGGGGGATTTCATAGCCCAAGGCGTCAGCGAAGTGATCGGTGCGCCTGTCGCCGATGACCTCCTCCGCGCCCGGGCACATGCCCCGCAGGCCAAAAAGTCGGGCCGCGAACGACGCCTCTCGGCCGACTCTGTTTTCTCCATCGAACCGAAATCACTTCCCGAACCCATAAACCGACCATTGCCGGCCAAACGACAACCTGACAACCCCAATATGTTCCCGGAGCCAGTAGCCGCCTATCCCGCGCATATTCTCCTTGTCGACGACGTGATAACCACCGGCGCCACTATCCTACGGTGCGCCGCTCTCCTCCACTCCGCTTTCCCCCTGGCGCGCCTCTCCATCCTCTCCCTCGCAACCACTCCGCTGTAAAATTACAGCCTGATTTGTAAAGCATGGCGTTTATAAGGGATGAAGCTTATAAGGTATGCGGCGCCTTCACAGACATAACAAAGCCCGCTTGCTCCGGAGACCGGGGGAAGCGGGCTTTGCTTATGTTTCAGGAGATCAATTCCTGTATGCTGTCAGACACGTTCCGATGTCTGAGGATATCAGGGACCCTGGATGAACGGGATGGCTTAGTTTGCAGGGACGAAGATTACGATACGGTTCCAGTTGTTTACGTCGTAAGGCTGAACAGCGGAGCCTTCTGCATCGATGGTCAGGCGGTCAGATGCGATACCGTAGGTCTTGGTCAGGGCGTTGAAGACAGCCTGTGCACGGCGCTCGGAGAGTTCCTTATTGTAAGCTGCAGTGCCGGTATCCTTGTCGGCATAACCCTTGATGACAACACTGACATCGGGATTGGCCTTGAGGTATTCGGCTACGTTGTAGACGTTTACCATCTCTTCAGAGGAGATCTTCGCGGAGTTGATGTCGAAACGGACGGTGGACATCATCGGCACACCCTGAACGGGTTCGGGGCAGTCGGGCTGGATAACCTTGGCTTCGGGGCAGGGGAGCTGAGATTCAGCGACTTCGAGAGCAGCTGCTGTGGTGGCGAGTTCGCTGCGGAGGGCGTTGACCTGACCGTTAAGCGAAGCGATATAAGCCTGGTCGCGGCATGCGTTGTAAGCCACATAGTTTACACCGCCGAGGTTGAAGGAAAGACCACCGATGGCCTGCAGGTTGACATCGATAGGTTCGTCGACAGCGGCCTGATTGACATTGTCGCCGTAGAACGATGCGCGGCCTTCGAGGAAGAAGTCAACATACTGGCAGAGACGGAAGCGGAGCTGGATACCGGCCGATACGGGGAGAGTCCAGGAGCGGTTGTGCTGTTTGCCGTCGCGGTGTACGTTGGTACCGGCGGACTTGATGTTCCAGGTATAGGTTCCGCCCAGACCTACGAAGGGTACTACACTGACAGGACGTCCGGGATTGACACCTCCGAGGGAGTTGCACATATCCCACATAAAGTCGAAGTTGAGGTTTGCGAAGCGGGCCTTGGAGTAGGACTCATTGTCCCAATGCCATGCGCCGTAGTAGCCGCTGAAGCGGAAGCCCAGATAGGGCGAGAACCATCGGCCGACGCCGACATTGTAGGTTGCCGTGATGTGGTGTTTCTCCTTTCCGTCGGGGAGCATGTTCTCGAACATGGGGACGGAGATACCGGCACCTGCCTGGATGAACCAGTTGTTGCGCCCGTCGAGGGCATAATTTGTTTTACAGTTTGCAGCGTCCACTACACTGACACTCTCTTCCTCGACAACAAAGTCCTGTGCTTTGGCTGATTCCGTAGCCACGACCCCGAGACAAAAAGCTGCCGTGGCAAAAAATAGTTGCTTTTTCATCACTCGTGAGATTTAGTTCTACAATTCATTAAATAGAGTTTTGGTTATGCGACCACGGCAGCATAGCTCCGGGTCGGGGAGCAGGTTTCGCAGCCTGCCCGTTTGGAATTTGTATCTACTAAACGCCGTGTTCCCTCGGTTGGTTCAATAATTTTGTGTTAACTTCCCCCCTTTTAACATAACTGCCTTGCAACATAACTGCCTTTTTACCTAACTGCATACAAAACCAAAGGCCGACCCTCGCAAGCCAGCCTTTCAGTTTATCTGGGCTTTAAAGCCGGCAGATAACAAACCTAACATAAAACACGATTATTATCTAAGTGTGAATTAAGCTTTTTTCCTTAATTACTGATACTAACCCTAAAAACTAATTCCTTAAAATAAATCAAACAAATCCTTTTGTCTATAATCCTTAATCAGAGTCGGACTCTCAACGGAGTGCTCTGTCTGTGATTGACGATGCAAAATTAATACACAATTTCGGGTTTGTCAATAGTTTTGCTTCCTCATATTACCATAATATAAAGCAATATAGACAATTAATAGGGTATAATACCTGATTTTCAATCAGTTATCTTTAAATGAATATAAAGAAATATAAGCTGTTCTATAGACAAATTAAGCCTATATCAAGGGTCTCAAGCCCAATTTCGGGGCGGAAATATGGGCCGGAGAGAATCACTTACTCTGAGAGAAGGTCGGCCAGACGCTTGCGGTCTGAAACAACAATCCGGGTTGTGGAGTAATCCAGCAGGTCCCTCTCTTTCATCTCAGAGAGGGTGGCCAGCAGCGACTGGCGGGGTACGCCGAAGACGCTGTAGAGGTCGCGCTGGCGGCAGTCCATAACGATGTCTGTGCCGTTGCGCTGCGTCAGCGCTACAATCCAGAAGGCGATTCGTTTTTTCAGGTCTCCGGAGGTAAGCGAGAGCACCCCCTCCATCGACACCTGTGCGTTCAGCGACAGCAGATTGAGGAAATTGAAAAGAAAAACAGCGTCGGAATTGATGATGTCGAGGTAGTCGGCTTTGTCGATCTGCATGATTCCGCAGTCGCCCTGCGCCACTACCGTGCCGGGATAGCTTGTTGTGAGGCCAAAGAAGAAATCGGGGGCAATAATGTCGGGAGCTTCGAGGGTCTGCGACACGCGTACACGGTTTTCGGCGTTCGCCACCGTGATACGGACTTTACCGGATACCACTGTCTTCATGTGGGTACACTGTTCGCCGGCGCCTATAATCTGTTCGCCATCAGCATATTTCAGGAAATGAAAACGGTGTTTGCCAATGATTTCCGACATTTTGTTGAACGAAACGCCCCTGAACAGAGGTACCTTCATCAGAGTTTCAAACATGCTATCCATAGTAAGCTTATATTCAATTGATAATAATCACGTTAGATTTAATCGTCGTTAGATTTAATCGTCAATGACAGCGGACCGCATTTCTGCACTCCACTATGATATATAACGCATATAATATATAACGCACGGGCGCTTCAAAAGTTACAGCGGCAGGTATACAAATAAGTGGCCGGTTCTTAAACAAGTGGCTAAGCCGCCGGCGTTTTAAGCCAGTCGAAAGGATGTGTCATCGGCGGGGCTTTAATTAGGTCAGTTCTGTTTTGCACTGCCGCGGGTTTTGCGGTAGATCTGGTAGGAGTTGACAGTGTTGTGCCATGCGACGTAGGCGGCGGGAGCGGCGGAAACCACGGGATTCAGGTATGTAAGCGCCAACCATACTGCGAGCACGGTATTTTTCTGCCCGAGGCTTTGGGCGCCGGAAATTTTGTCGCCGAAGTGACCGCCGATTTTACGGCCGGACCAGAAGAGTCCTATGCAGGCGACAAGCGAAACAGCCGCCAGCAGGATCATTTCGGGAATCTGGTCGGCAGGCTGCCGGATCAGGAAACTGACAGAGTTGCCGACGACGATAATCAGCGCCACAGCCCAGATGTAGAACGACAGGCCCTGGTGGTTGGCAATTCCTTCGTGGACTTTCGGCGCAAAGCGCTGAAACAGAGCGGCAAGTACAAGCGGGCCGAGTATCAGCGGGAGCACGCTCTGCGCGATTGTCATCACCGATTCGACGAAGGGGAGGTCGGTTTCCGGGGAAATATACGACAGCAAAACGGGGGTCAGAAATGCCACAAAAATATGACTGAACAGCGAGTATGTGGCCACCTTCGGTACGGAACCGCCTAACATTCCGGTGATTACGGGCGCTGCGGTGGCCGTTGGGCAGAAGATGCAGATGAAGGCACCCTGCGCCAGTTCGTGGCTGAACGGTGCTAACAGCCAGTAGGCAAGCAGCGCGCCAGGTATCTGAACTGCCAGCAGGCACCAGATGTATGGACCGACATGAAAGTCGCTCAACTTCACACGGCAGTATGTAATGAGCAACATTATGAAAATCAGATATTTGGATAGGAAGGCCACATAGTGGATATAGTCGTGGAGCACCACGCCGATGAGCATGGCGATCGGCAGCATCCAGGGCTTCAGTTTTCGACGAAAGTTAGCAAGCATAGAATGGGTTAGCAAGCATAGAATGGGTTAGCAAGCATAAAATGGATTAGCAAGCATAAAATGGATTAGCAAGCATAAAATGGATTAGCAAGCATAGAATGGATTAGCAAGCATAGAATGGAAAGTAAAAGCCGCAGGCTTTTACAACAGTTGCAGAAACCTGCGGTTTCTGCTTAATATTTAATTAGCTGATTAATGAGCAGCGGCGGATTATGGGGTGCTGATTAATGAGCAGGAGCGGATAATGGGGCGCTGATTAACGAGCAGGAGTTTATATAAACGCATAATCAGGGATGCACAGCGGAGTGCATCCCTGATCATGGTAAGATTTGATAAGGCGGCTGGAGCCGGGGATTAGCAGAACTTGGAGAAGTCGGCGTTACGCATGTCGCCGGTTTCCGAGAAGGCGCAGTGGAAGGCGAAGGCGGCCTGCAGGGTTGCAGGGGTCTGGCCTCCCTTGGCAAGATTCAGATAGTCGCGGAGCAGTTCGCGGTACATCGGGTGTGCGCAGTTCTCGATGATGGTCTGGGCGCGCTGCAGGGGATCCTTGCCACGGAGGTCGGCGATACCCTGGTCGGTAATCAGCACATCCACAGAGTGTTCCGAGTGGTCGATATGAGCCGACATCGGCACGATGTTGCTGATCAGGCCTTCCTTGGTGACGGAGGGGCAGGAGAAAATCGAGATGTAGCCGTTACGGGCGAAGTCACCGGAGCCACCGATACCGTTCATCATGCGGGTACCGAGCACCTGCGAGGAGTTCACGCAGCCGAAGATGTCGGCTTCGAGGGCAGTATTCATTGCGATGACGCCGAGTCGACGGATAATCTCGGGATTATTGGAGATTTCCGACGGACGCATCAGAATCTTGTCATGGAAGTAGTTCATGTCGGCGAACAGCTCGCTCTCCACAGCATCGGAGAAGGTCATCGAGCAGGTGCTGGCGAAGGTACATTTGCCTTTGCGAAGCAGCTCGAGCACGGAGTCCTGAATAACCTCGGTGTACATCATGAAGTTAGGCAACTCCTTGTCCTCGCTCAGGAAGTGAAGCACAGCGTTGGCCACATTGCCCACACCGCTCTGCAGGGGGAGGAATTCCTTGGGGATTCGGCCCGAACGGTATTCGTTGATAAGGAAGTTCACAACGTTGGAGCCGATCTTCTCGGAGGTTGCATCGGGCTTTGTGAAGGCCTTGACGCCATCGAGAGCGTTGGTGCGGACGATACCTACAACCTTCGACGGGTCGATCTTGAGGGTAGGACGGCCGGCGCGGTCGCGGGGGGTGAAGATGGGGATTTCGCGACGGTAAGGGGGATCCAGAGGTTTGTAGATATCATGCATGCCGTAGAGCGACTTCGGCAGAGCCTCGTTGAGCTCGATGAAGATCTTTTTGGCCATAGGAGCGTAGGTCGGGATGTTGCCCACGCCGCAGCCAAGGAGCACCTCGCCGTTCTCGTCGATATCGGCAGCCTCGATGATGGCATAGTCAACGTCGCCGTAGAAGCCGTAACGAATCTCCTGAGCCATCTCGGAGAGGTGGCGGTCGAAGTAGTGGGCATCATGGGCGTTGATGCGCTTGCGCAGGTCGGGGGTGTTCTGATAGGGCGCACGACGGGCGATGGCGTTGTTGCGCGACAGAATACCGTCGACGTGATCGTTGGTTGAAGCGCCGGTGAAAAGGTTGATCTTGAATTCGCGGCCGGCTTCGTGCTCGGCAGCAGCCTTATGGGCTACAGCTTCAGTGATACTTTTGGGGTTACCGGGAGCCGTAAAACCTGACAAACCGAGGGTGTCGCCATTGTTGATAAGCGACGCAGCTTCTTCGGGCGTAATAAATTCGTATGCCATGATATTGATAGATTTCGGTTTTTTTCGTAATTTTGCGCAAAATTAGATTATTTGTGCCAAACTGACAAATTTATTTAGGTGTTTTATGGCAGTTTTTGCACAAAGGGGCAATTTTCGCCCAAAAACAGCCATATACACTACAAAATATATATGAATTCCGAAAAAAAGCACCCCGCGATGCCGGCTCAGCAATCCGGTTACGACAAAAAACTATTCATAGAAACCTACGGCTGTCAGATGAACGTGGCCGACAGCGAGGTTGTGGCCTCAATCCTCGGCATGAACGGCTACACGCTGGTCGACTCCGCCGAGGAAGCCGATGCCATCCTGCTGAACACCTGCTCGATACGCGACAACGCCGAGCAGAAAATCGTAAACCGGCTTAAGTTTCTGGCCGGCCTTCGCCGCCGCAAAAAGGGGCACCTGATTGTCGGGGTCATCGGCTGCATGGCCGAGCGTGTGCGCGACTCCCTCATCGAGAACCACGGCGTGAACATCGTGGCCGGTCCCGATTCGTATCTCGACCTGCCTAACCTCTTCGCCGCCGCCGAGGTCGGCGAGAAGGCAATCAACGTAGAGCTCAGCACCACAGAGACTTACCGCGACATCATCCCCTCACGCATCACCGGCAATAAGGTCAGCGGCTACGTCAGCATCATGCGCGGCTGCAACAATTTCTGCTCCTACTGCATCGTGCCCTACACCCGCGGCCGCGAACGTTCGCGCGAAACCGGCAGCATCCTCAACGAGGTCGCCGACCTGCGTGCCCGCGGCTTCAAGGAGGTAACCCTGTTGGGGCAGAACGTCAACTCCTACAACTTCACCGGCGAAGAGGCTGCGGAATATGCCGAACCGGGCAAAACCGCCGTAGATTTCCCACGGCTGCTCGAGCTGGTGGCTCAGGCAGCCCCCGACATGCGCGTGCGCTTCACCACCTCCCATCCCAAGGACATGAGCGACGCAACAATCGATGTGATAGCACGTTACCCGAATCTCTGCAACTGGATTCACCTGCCTGTGCAGTCCGGATCGAACTCGGTGCTGAAGGCCATGAACCGCAAATACACCCGCGAGTGGTATCTCGACCGCGTCCGCGCCATCCGCTCCCGGATTCCCGACTGCGGCATCTCAACCGACCTTTTCACCGGTTTCCACGACGAATCGGAGGAGGATTTCCAGGAGACCCTCAGCCTGATGCGCGAAGCCGCCTTCGACTCCGCCTTCATGTTCAAATACTCCGAACGTCCCGGCACATTAGCGGCCCGCACGATGCCCGACAACATCCCGGAAGATGTTAAAATCGAGCGACTTAACCGCATGATAGCACTGCAAAACGAACTGTCGGCCGAATCCAACCGCCGCGACATCGGCAAGGACTTCGAAGTACTTGTGGAGGGAGTTTCAAAGCGAAGCACCACAGAATGGGTCGGCCGCACGCAGCAGAACAAAACCTGCGTTTTCCCGCGCGGCGATTTCAAAGTCGGTGACCTGATTAAGGTACACGTACGCGACAGCTCCTCGGCCACATTGTTATGTGATCTGGTGTGAATCATGCCTGAATTTCAGCCCATTTTAGGAATTTTAATAATTTAAAGGGCGATTTCACTTGACAACGGCTTCGTTATGTAGTAATTTTGCACTAAATTATGGAGAAAAAGAATCATTCCCGCATTTCGGGGATGGGCGACCACGTGACAGCAACCATCAGTGTCACGCTGGTGCTGTTCATTCTCGGACTTGTGGCCGCTATAAACATAACCTTCGGCGCGCTCGACCGGCAGCTCAAAGAGAAGATGGGCTTCACAGTCGTCCTCAACGACTCGATTGCTCCGCAACAGCTTGCGCAGCTCCGCGGCGTATGCGACAAGGCCGCGTATGTTTCGGAATATCAGTACCTATCCCCCGAAGATGTTCTCCGCGAAGAAACCTCCGGCGAGGGACAGGCTCTCGTTGACATACTCGGCGTCAACCCCTACTCCCCGATGCTCGACATCCGCGTGCGGAGCCAGTGGGCCAACGTCGACAGCATCAAGGCCCTCACCGCCCGCTGGCAGCAGTCGCCCGAAGTCATGGAAGTATCGGCCAACACCGAAATGGTCGACAACCTCAACCGCAACGCCCGGATGCTCAACACCATCCTGCTGGTCATCGCGGCTGTGCTGTTGCTCATCACTTTCGTGCTGATCAACAACACGGTAAGGCTGACGGTCTATTCCCGCCGTTTCACCATCCACACGATGAAACTCGTGGGGGCTACCGGCGGCTTTATCCGTCGTCCCTTCTTGCTCTCGAACCTCCTGCAGGGGGTGATCGCGGCGCTCATAGCCTCCGGGCTGCTGACCGCGCTCATCGGCTGGGCAATCAGCTGGGACCCGGAAATCGCTACGCTGCTGCCGTGGACACAGACGGTGCTGATTTTCGCCGGCATTATGGTTGTGGGCATGATTATCTGCACGTTAGCTGCGGCGCTGGCCACCAACCGCTACCTCCGCGCCGACTACGACGAGATGTTCGACTGAGCCCCTCTCGACTCTCGACCCTCAACTCTCAACTACGTTCCAAAGTATAATTTCTAAAATAAAAGATGGCTAAAGAGCAAACTACTGTAAAATTCCCGACCGCCAAGTCTCCCGACAGCGTCCTCGAGAAAGAAAAAATCTCGCAATTCCCTCTCGTCCGCCAGAATTTCATTCTAATGGCTATCTCAGGCGCCGCAATCATCATCGGTTTCCTGCTCATGCTCGGAGGCAGCTCCACCGAAGAGGCCTTCAACCCCGACATTTTCAGCGCCCGCCGCATCGTGGTCGGCCCCACAATCGCTTTCCTCGGCTTCCTGTTCATGTGCTACGCCATCATCCGCAAACCCCGCGACTCCAAAGCCGAAGCCGACAATTCCGGAAATCCGGACAAAACCGAAATAACAGAATCACTTAACCAGACAAAAAAACTCTGATGGATTGGTTAGACGCACTCATTCTCGGCATTGTCCAGGGACTTGCCGAATATCTCCCTGTAAGCTCCAGCGGCCACATTGAAATCTGCCGCCAGATTCTCCACCTCGACCTCCCCGGCGAAGAAGCCCTGCAGCTTAACGTGGTGCTCCACGTGGCCACGGTGCTTTCAACCCTCGTGGTGCTCTGGAAGGAATTCGTACCCCTCTGCACCTCCTTTTTCACCTTCAAAAACGACGCCAACACCAAGTATGTCTGGAAGATACTCCTCTCCTGCATCCCCGTTGCCATCGTAGGCCTTCTGTTCAAGGACCAGGTAGAGCAGTTTTTCGGGGTCAGCGAAGACGGCAGCAGCAACCTGACGCTCATTGGCATATGCCTGCTGGTCACCGCCACCCTGCTCGCCTTTGCATATTTCTCCGACCGCCATCAGAGCGCAGCGCCCAAACGGGCTCACGCCCCGATGCAGAAGGGTGAAACTGGAGCCACCCAGGGTCACAACATCACCTGGCTCGACGCCTTCATCATCGGCTGCAGCCAGGCTATCGCTGTGCTTCCCGGCTTAAGCCGCTCCGGCACAACCATTTCCACCGGTATCCTGCTCGGCGACAAACGCGATCAGGTGGCCAAATTCTCCTTCTTCATGGTGGTGATTCCCATCCTCGGCGAAGCGCTCCTCGACCTGAAGGACGCCATCTCGGCCGCTCCCGGCGACGCCGTGCAGCTCGGCTGGTTCTCGCTTCTTGTCGGCTTCCTGGCCTCCTTCATCGTGGGCTGCCTGGCCTGCAAATGGATGATCGGAATCGTAAAGAAAGGGAAACTGATCTGGTTCGCAGTCTACTGTCTGATTGTCGGAATCATCTGCCTCGGCTGGTAACCGGCTGAATGTAAGGAATATAACAACTGTTGTGACGGATATAACAACTGTTTGAACAGATATAACACTGGCATAATGGCAACTGAGGATTTACATAGCTCGCGCCGCTTTAATCTCGCCGACGGGTTTATTGTGGCAGTCGACAAGCCAAAGGGCTGGTCGTCGTTTCACGTGGTGAAAAAGCTGCGCGGAGCGCTCCTGGCCCGGGCCCGTCATGCCGGTATCCGCAAACTTAAGGTCGGCCACGCGGGGACTCTCGATCCTCTGGCCTCCGGTGTCATGATTATCTGCTCAGGCAAAGCCACCAAGATGATCGACCGGCTCCAGAGCGGCGTCAAGGAGTATGTAGCCGAAATCCAGCTCGGCGCCACGACCCCGTCGTTCGACCTTGAGACCCCGGTCGACGCCACCTTCCCAACCGGGCATATCACCCGGGAGCTGATCGACGAGGTACTTCCCCGCTTCATCGGCACCATCCAGCAGGTCCCTCCGGTTTACTCCGCAGTCAAGGTCGACGGCCTCCGCGCCTATATGGCGGTGCGCCTCGGTCAGGAGGTGGAGCTCAAACCGAAAACCCTTGTCATCGACGAAATCGAGCTGCTCGGCTTCGACCCTGAATCAATGAAGCTGACTGCAAGAATCGTCTGTTCCAAAGGCACTTACATCCGCGCCCTGGCACGCGACATCGGCGAAGCCCTCGGTTCGGGAGCACACCTGACGGAGCTGCGGCGCACCCGTGTCGGCGACTTCAATCTCGCCAACACCCTGGCCATTGACGACGCCGTCGACGACATCTACCTGTCGGAAATAACGGTTCCCAAGGGGGACGGCGAACCTCCACAGATTATACCTCCGGCGCCCCACGGCCCCGACCGAGCCAAGCCAGACCCCGACCGCCACGACATCATGACCTATGCGGAGCGCGCGGCCGCCGGACTTGCCACTCCCCCGCCGGCCACCACCTCCTCCCCGGAATAACCCCGATTAATCGAATACAAACACCCCTACATATCTCTCTGAAGCCCCATGAAACTTTCACAGTTTAAATTCAGACTTCCCGAAGAGCTCATCGCTCAGACCCCCAATCTCCACCGCGACGAATGTCGCCTGATGATTGTTCACCGCAAAACCGGCGAAATCGAACACAAGGAGTTCAAGAACATCCTCGAATACTTCGGCGACGGCGACGTAATGGTGTTCAACGACACCAAGGTGTTCCCCGCCCGCCTTTACGGCAACAAGGAGAAGACCGGTGCAAAAATCGAGGTATTCCTCCTGCGCGAACTCAACCCCGAGAACAAGCTCTGGGACGTGCTCGTGGAGCCCGCCCGCAAAATCCGTATCGGCAACAAGCTCTACTTCGGCGAGGATGAATCGATGGTGGCCGAAGTCATCGACAACACCACCTCGCGCGGCCGCACCCTCCGGTTCCTTTACGACGGTCCGCACGACGAATTCAAAGAGGCTCTATACGCTCTGGGCGAGACACCGCTGCCCGAATACATCAAGCGCGAGCCCGACGAGGAGGACGCCGAGGCTTATCAGACAATCTATGCCGCCAACGAGGGGGCTGTCGTAGCTCCGTCGGCCGGCATACACTTCAGCCGCGAACTGATGAAACGTCTTGAAATCAAGGGTGTTATCCAGGGCTTCCTGACCGTTCACTGCGGTCTGGGCGCCTTCCGCGAAATCGACGTCGAAGACCTCACCAAGCACCGCATGGACTCCGAGGATATGTCGGTGACCGAAGATCTCGTTGAGATTGTCAACAACGCCAAGGACAACGGCAAGCAGGTATGCGCCGTCGGCACCTCCACCCTGCGCGGCATCGCCAGCGCCGACAGCATGGGTGGCCACATGAAAACCTACACCGGCTGGACCAACAAGTTCATCTTCCCCCCCTACGACTTCGAAGTCACCACAGCGCTTGTCACCGGTTTCCACATGCCCTACTCCACCATGCTGATGATGGTCTGCGCCTTCGGCGGCTACGAACTCGTGATGAAAGCCTACGACGAAGCCGTAAAACAGAAATACAAATTCGGCGCCTACGGCGACGCCATGCTAATTCTGGACTGATATGATTATCGAAGAACGCGATTCCCGCGCCGAGAGAGTGATTCTCGCCGGGAAGATGATGATGACCGCCGCCCGCACTGCGCCCAAAGCCAAAGGTCTCGACCTGCTGGAGTGCTGTCTGCTGACCGGCGATGATATCCAAAGGCTGTCAGCCGTAATGATGGAACTTTTCGAGCAGACAGGCCGCCCGGTGTTCCAGCGCGACGGTCAGAATATCCTCAAGGCCGACGCCATACTGATTATCGCCTCGAAAAACCGCCCGCTCGGACTCAACTGCGGCCATTGCGGTTACCCCACATGCGCCGATAAACCAGCCCAGGCCCCCTGCGTCTACGGCCCGACCGACGTCGGCATCGCCATCGGCTCAGCCGTAGCCACCGCCGCCGACCTGCGCGTCGACACCCGTGTGATGTACTCCGCCGGCATGGCAGCCGAACGTCTGCAGCTGCTCCCCGGCTGCACCCAATACTTCGCCATCCCCATCTCCGCCTCCTCCAAATCCCCCTTCTTCGACCGCTAAGTAGCTCAACCACTGAATAATAACATACGGATGTGCCTTCGGCACGTGGAATCTGCTCAGTCCACGTATCGAAGGCACGTCCGTATGTTGCTACTCGGAATAGGCCACCCCCTCGCGGGAGGGCGAGTTCCAGCGGGTTAAAATGCAGTGTCGTTGAAAATGCGGCCGGCAAGCTTCTCGGCGTCGCGGCGGTAGTCCTTCGAGGTGAGGTATCGCTCGATAGATTCGCAATGAGCATGGTGGTGCATGTCGCTCCCGAGGAAGTCAACCATATCATTTTCAACGAGATACTCGGCTATCTTACGCACTTCCTTACCGTAATGGCCGGCGAGGCTCAGGAGATTCACCTGAAACAGGGTGCCGGTGTCATGGAGCTGACGGTAGCGTTCCTTTTTGAGGAAGTAATACACATAGCGCTCGGGGTGCGCCAAGATGGGCTTGAACCCCTTCATTTTCAGGTCAAACAGCACATTGTCGATACCCCAGGCCTCCTGGACAAAGGAATTCTCGACCAGCAGATAGTTGTTGGGCATCGGAGTTACGTTCCCCTTGGCGAGCTGGTCCTGAAAGAAAGCATCCATGCGGTACTCAGCCGAATGGAGCAGCTCTATGTCCACTCCGCGCTCGCTGACAGCCTGCTGCAGCTTCGCGAAAGCGGCGTTGATGATCTCGGGGGTATTCTCGAAAGTGTCCTGAGTGACATGCGGGGTGGTGATGATGCGCTTTATGCCCCACGAACTTTCGTGGGCTACCAGGTCAGCGCCCCCCTGAGCCTCCTTCTGCCCGTCGTCGATGCCCGGGACAAGGTGGCAGTGAATATCTGTATGGAAAAACAACTGCGGCTTTTCCGTTGTCTTTTTGCGAAAAAAATCAAACATGGTTGCAAAGTTACGAAAGTTTTTTCACATAGCTGCAATCAGCCTCCCGATTTTAACACCCGGGGCTTCCGGAAGAATTCGATTTAAACTTCATGGAGAATTCGATTTTAACTTCCGGGAGAATTCATTTACTATTTTACAACGCTATTTTTTTAGGAAAACGCAACCTTTTTTCTAAAAAATGCTTGTAGTTCCAAAAAAAATCATTAATTTCGCATAGTAATTCAGCAATAAAGAATCGAAAAATCGTGAATGTGGGTTTGCGTTGGTTCCCAACCACACATCTCCCGACAACAATCACATACTTAACTAATTGCCCTCTACTATGGAGAAGAAGTTAAAAATCAGAGACTTAACCCTGCGCGATGGTCAGCAGTCGCTGTTCGCCACCCGTCTCAAGATGCAAGACATCGAACCCCTTCTGCCCCTTTACAAGGACGCCGGGTTCTACATTATGGAAGTGTGGGGCGGAGCCGTGCCTGACTCCGTGATGCGCTACCTCGACGAATCCCCCTGGGACCGCCTGCGCACCATCTCGAAAGCCATCGGCGGCAAATCACTTCTGTCCGCGCTCTCCCGCGGTCGAAACCTCTTCGGCTACGTGCCCTACCCCGACTCTGTCCTCGAGGGCTTCTATAAAGAGGCCATTAAGAACGGCCTCAACGTGATGCGTATCTTCGACGCCCTCAACGACATCGACAACGTCAAGGAATCCATCCGCCTCATCAACGAACTCGGCGGCATCGCCGACGCCGCTGTCTGCTACACCGTAGACCCCAAGGATGCTGTCGACGAAGCTCCCGCTCCCAAGAAGGGCTTTTTCAGCTCGCTCTTCGGCAAGAAAAATGCCGCTCCCGAAGCTCCCAAGAAAATCTTCACCGACGACTACTTCGTGAACCTCGCCATGAAGATGGAGTCCCTCGGCGCCAAAATCATCACCCTCAAGGATATGGCCGGTCTGGTTAACCCCTCGCGCGCCGCATCCGTCATCGGCAAGCTCAAACAGGCCGTCAAGGTGCCCGTAGACTTCCACACCCACTGCACCCCCGGCTACGGTCTGGCTTCCTCGCTGATGGCCATCCTCAACGGCGTCGACATCCTCGACACCAACATCTGGTGGTTCGGCGAAGGCTCCGCAGCCCCCGCAATCGAACTCGTATACATCTTCTGTAAGAAACTCGGCATCGAAGTCGAGGTGAACATGGAGAAGGTCGGCGAAATCCGCGAACGTCTCGAAGGCGTACGCCGCAATCTGGCCGACTTCGACCTCAACAAGGACCACTTCCCCAAGAAGTTCGATCCTCTCAAGCCGCTGGATCCAGCTCTCGACGCCCTCTTCGACAAAGCTATCGAAGCTGCCAAGGCCAACAACGAGGCTGAACTCCTCAACTACTGCCACGCCATCGAAGACTACTTCGGTTTCCCCAAACCCAACGAAACGGTCAAGAACGCCGAGGTTCCCGGCGGTATGTACTCCAACATGGTAGCCCAGCTAAAGGCTCTTCAAGCCAGCGACCTGCTCGACGACGCAATGAAACTCATCCCGAAGGTACGCCGCGACGCCGGTTTGGTGCCCCTGGTAACCCCGACCTCGCAGATTGTAGGTTCGCAGGCCGTGCTTCTGGCTATGGACCGCCGCAAAGGCAACCCCGACTACACCCAGACCAACAATCAGTTCATCGCTCTGGTCAAGGGTGAGTATGGCCACACTCCCGTAGCCGTCGACCCCGCTTTCCGCGAGAAAATCACCGGCGACGCCACCGAGAAGCCCTACGATGTATCCTCCTACAAGAAGCCCGAGAACCCCAAAGTTGCCGACCTCGGCGATGTACCTCTGGCTTCCAACAACGAGGAATACCTGCTTCTGGAGCTCCTCCCCAACGTTGCCAACAAATTCCTCCGCAACCGCCGCGAAGAGGAATTCAAGGCCAAGCAGCCCGCCGAAGCTCCCAAGACTGAAGCAAAGGAAGCCAAGGCTGAAGTCAGCGACGAGCCCATCACCGGCGAAGTCTTCCGCGCTCCCATGGGCGGTCGCATCGTCGAAATCAAAGTCAAGGCCGGCGACAAGGTGAAGAAAGGTCAGGTCATGATGGTCTATGAGGCCATGAAGATGGAGAACGACCTCGAAGCCGCACGCGACCTCACCGTAAAGCGCATCTTCGTAGCCCCCGACGAAGTCGTGGGAACCGACGCTGCTCTCCTCGAGTTTGAATAATCCCTCAGATACCCCAAACGCAAGCCCTGCCCTCCACGGCGGGGCTTGTTTTTTATATCATGCTCGTTTCAGCACGCCTGCTTTAGTATGTTTGTTTTAGCATGCCTGTTTCAGGGGAAACAGTCGGAGGCGTGGGGGATGGAGGAGCGGGTAAGAAGTGAGGTCAGGAGGGTGTGTCGGCGGAAGACATCCGTCGATTTGCACAGGCGCAGGAAACTGCGGCGAAGCCCGGCGGGAAGTTCCGGGAGGGCTTCTTCAAGAAACGGGCGCGCGGTTTCGCGGATTTTGGTGAGATAGTCGATAAGTTCGGGATCGCGGCGACAGCGGCGCACGATGTCTGTGGCGGTCTGCACCGCCTGTTTTATCACAAAAGAGTATAGCGTATAACGCGAATAGAGGTGCGGCTGCTTTTCTTCAAGAAACCTCACCTGGTCGATGACCGAAAGGAGCTTGTCGAAGTACGCTGCGGGGCTGTTTGTGGTCAGGATACAGTTGCGGCGCATGCGGTAATGATAGAACGGCACGCAGTCGATTGCGAAGCGGTCGGCGTTGGCAAACCAGCGCATCAGGGCGATTCCGGACTCGTAATTGCGCCGGTCCTCGGCAAACATTGTCCCGGCAAGGACCTCCCGGCGAAAAAGTTTGTTGCAAGGGAGCGAGTGGATATACCGCTGCTCCATCAGCATCTTCATCACATCCTGCGCGTCGTAGACCGCCGGAGAGGGCATCGGCCCCTTCACCTCCGTATGATGCTGATAATCATAGCTGAAGCCGCAGATCGCCACATCGCTGCCGGTGCGGACAAGTTTCTCCAGCATATATTCCAACATTCCGGGGTCAATCCAGTCGTCGCTGTCGACGAAAGCCACATATTCCCCCGTTGCGGCTTTGATTCCGGCATTACGCGCAGCACCGGCACCGCCGTTCTGGCGGTGAAGCACCCTGATGCGCTCGTCGCGCGCTGCCAACTGGTCGCAGATAGCGCCGGAGCCGTCGGTCGAGCCGTCGTCAACAAGGATTATTTCGAGGTCTGTGCAGGTCTGCGCAAGTACCGAATCGATGCACTGCCGCATGTAACCGGCTGTATTATAGACAGGTATTATTACTGAAATCATCTCACGGGATATAAATCTGGTGGGAGATCAAACCGGGATCACCATCATCGGCACATCGGCGCGGAACAGAATCTTATGGGCCAGCGACGGATTGAACAGTCGCGCGAAAACGGTCTTTTTCTTGTTCGGCAGGCAGATGAGCTGGAACTCGTTTTCACTCATGATCCGGGCGAAATCGTCGAGCAGATGGCTCAGCTCCACGGTGTGGGAATGGAAGGTGTAGCCGGGGAAATGCGCCTTGCAGTAAAGCTGCAGGTTGCGAACCGTCTTATCGGAATTCTTGCGGAACTGCATCGCGTCGGGACGCAGCCCCCACTCGCGCCGTCCGGGAACGTGGATGAGCATCACGTCGAGTTTCAGGTCGGGGAACAGGCGGTAGAACGAGTCGATGGCAATCAGGTCCTGCTGGTCGAGATTGCAGATAAACGCCACTTTGCGGAGGTTCACAAGCTCCTTGACATCAGCGTTTTCCGGAACGGTAAAGGCCGGAGTGCGGCACCCGTCGAGCACCTCGGCAGTGACGCTGCCGATCAGCTCGGTCTCCTTTTTGTGGGCGCCGCGGGTGCCCATGACAATGAGCTGCGGGGAGTGTTCGCGCGAATAGTTCAGAATCACCTCCTCCGGCAGCCCGGCTACGATTTCGGTGGAAAACTTCGCGGCCGGGAGCTCGCCGTCGCGGATACGGCGGCGCAGGTCGGCCTTGAAATCATCCATTCTCTGCTGAGTTTCTTTTTCAATGGTCTCAGCTTCGGCGATGTCGCCGAGCTGATAGTCGTAAGCGTCGGTGAGCTGCGGCGCGGGGTCGACGCCGGGGGTCATGAATGTGTGAAGAAGTGTCACACGGCATCCCAGCACCGAGGCCAGACGGAAAGCGAGCTCCACAGCCTTGCCGCTGTGAGGCGAGAAGTCGGTCGGGACGAGGATTTCACCCCCCTCCGCGCGCTTGTCTTCAGCCGGGATGTTGAAAATCTCGATATTCTCGACAATCCGGAGCGCCTTCGCAAGATCAGTTTCGCGGATGCGGATTCTGACACCGGCCGCCACGGTTGGTTCGGCGAGGTTCACGTTGTTGAGTTCCACATAGATTCCCTCCCGTTCGAGCAGACTTTTGATCGAAAGGGCCAGGTCGTAGGTGTGGATTGCCAGAGTTATGAGTCGGTTAGGTGTCACGTATGTTATTTTATTATATAGCTATGACGCGTAGGCTTCGGAAAGCTAACGCGCCATAGCGAATACTTTTTTCAGCGTCAATGTCATGTTTCGTAGCGAAACGGTCGATTAAGCCGTAAGCTTTTAAGATTCCTTCTTCTTTTCCTCTTCCTGAAGGATTTCGATCGCCATGTCGTAGATGGTGGTGTCGTCGAGGACTACGATGCCTCCGTCGGGACCCGGTTCGATGTGTAACCCGCAGTTCTTGCCGAATTCGTAGTTTGTACCGCCGAAGTAGTTACGTACGGTCTGAGGCGTGGTATTGAGCTTGTCGGCAATGCGGGCGGTAGCGCCATCGGGGAGAGCGTCTTTGATACGACGGAGGTCGTTGAAGGTGATTGTCTTAGTCATGCGCGTATGATTTAGGGGTTAAAATCTCAGTAAAGAGGTTCGAGAGGAAATTTTCCTAAATTTAAAGACTAATTTTGTAATATGCAAATTTTTCTTATGTGTTTAAGAACATATATTGCACATTGCAACTCTTAATGTATCAATAGTCAGCAAGTTAAGGCCACGAAAAATTTTTGAGGATTTTTCGGTCTCCGATGCCGGATTTCAGCGGAACCCGTCCGATGCTGGATTTCAACGAAACCAGTCAGGCGCCCGATTTTTAGCGGAACATCTCCGACACACCGACAACCGGGGGCCTCCCGACAGCTATGAGCTTCCGGACTGCTCTCAGATCCTTTCGACCTCTGTCGATTTAATCCAGGCGCGCTCGCCGCGGCCTACCATCACCTCATACCAGGTGCCGTCGGTCGGGGTGGACAGGGAATCGATGATCTCAACCTTCGTCCCCTCATGAAGCAGGAATGCCTGTTCAGCCTGACTGCGGGACTCACGCGGGGTGGTCGAGAGCTGCGATGCCGGAGGAAGTATGATGGCGTAATCGTGGGAGTTCACGCGGTTTGCGGCCGAGAAGGAGATAATCACGGCTGCCACGGTGACCACAAACACCAGCATGCCGCCGAAGAAGCTCGTTTTCTTGACCATCACTGCCGACGAGAAGATGTAAACAGCCACGGCGCCGAGGAAGATCGCGAACAGCACGAGGGCGATTACGGCCCAGGTGTCGGGGTGGAACATCCCTACGGTTCCGTTCCATACGGAGTCGAGATATGAGCCGGAATCTATCTGTTTATCTGCGATTTTAGAGTTTACGAAATCCAGATTCGTGCGGGCATCGGCGTTGGTGGGGTCGATTTTCAGGGCACGTTCGTAGTTCAAGATGGCTTTGCCGAGGTTCCCCTGACGGTAATACGCATTGCCGAGGTTGTAGAACAGCACCGAGCTGCTGCCACCCTCTTTAAGTGCCTGAAGATAAAACTGTTCAGCCAGCAGATAATTATCGGCGGAGTAAGCCGAGTCGGCCTGCTGGGCCAGCTGCTCGCCGCGTTCCGGACCGGAAACTGCGGCGGAAGCCCCGGCCGAATCTGCAGCGGCAGTTCCGGCGGCCTGGGCAGAATCAGTTGCCCGCACCGGCGCGGTGGCCTGGGCGGCGGAGTCCACAACGGCAGCGGCAGCCGCCGGGACGGCGTCCTGAGCCGACATGGCCGGAGTTCCGAGGAGTAAAACGCTTAACAGTGAATATGTTATGTTTCGTAATGACATTGCCGGAAGGATTAGATATGGAACTTCGTTTTTTCGAGGGCGTCGATGGCGGAGGTTGCCTCGTTGTAGAGCGACTGGATGGAACTCTCGGAGGAGGAATCAGGGGTGTAACGGGCCATTTCGCACTGGTCGAGGATGTTGATGACCTTATCGGCGCTCTCCTGCGAAACGCCGCGCTGCAGCAGTGTGGCGGTGATGTTCCCGCGGGTCAGCTGCGACACAGGCATCGAAAGTTTGTCGCCGAGGTAACCCCAGATTGCCTGGAGCATAGCCTCGTAGAATTTCTCGGGCTGATGGGCGCGCATGCACTTTTCAGCCACGCGCAGGCGCTTGCGGGCGACCTTGTTGGCACGCGCTTTGCTGCGGCCCACGACGTCGGCGTTCAGGCGTACATGGCGGCCGTAAACCAGCGCCACGACGATGAGCGCGATTACCAGCATACAGGGAATAGCCCAGTACCACCAGTTGTAGATCAGCGGATTATGAGCCATCGCGAGGTTCTTCGCGCCGGTCTTGATGTGGAGAATATCGGTGTTCTTGGCTTCAATCTCGCGCTGCTCGGCGCTGATGGTAGTGCCGCTCCCCTTGGCGATATCCATGGTGTAGCCGGGAGCCGTCAGAGTAACGTAGCTGCGCTTGGCGGGATCGAAGTAAATGAACTTCTGTTCGGGAATCTTGAATGTGCCGACGCTCTGAGGCACCAGCGTATAGTCCACGACCATCGTACCGGTTACGGTCGAACCGCTTACGCGGGTACGGTAGTCGGTCTTGGGGGTGAATTGCTCGAATTCCGTGGGAATTTCGGGCTTCGGTTCGTGGAGATACTTGATGTTACCGGTACCGGTCACGATATATTCCAGCGAGGCGGCCTCGCCGGTTTTCAGCTTGTCGGGGCTCAGGCGGCTCTCGAAGGTGAACGTACCGACGGCGTTGTCGAAACCGGCGGGACGCGGTTCGGGGAGCGGAGTAATCTCCACGGTGGAGGTGAAGGGCTGAAGATGAACCTCCTTCTCGACCGGACGGCCGGAGATGAACCAACCGTTCGACACGCGCTCAATCTGCACTACACTCAGGTCGAACTTGCCGGAGTTGATGGTGAGCTTGCCCGATTTCTGCGGGAAGATGATGCACTTTTTCAGGACGGCGGTGATGTAGTTCTGTCCCTTGTAGTTCTCTACGGCGTTGAGGGCAGCCTGAGTGTCGACCTCCTCGATCAGGAAACCGTCGAAGGTCGGAGGGGAGGTCATCATGAAGGAGTTGATGCGCTGGAACTTGGTGTACAGCTTGATCGTGCACTCGATGGCCTCCTGCTCGTAGGCGTGGCTCTTGTTCAGAATGATTCTGACGAAGATGTCATCCTTGGAAATCGGGCGAGAGGTATCGTCCTGCGAATCAAGGTCATCGACATGAACCGACTGACCGCCGCCGTAACCGTAGCCGTAGCTCCCCTGCTGTTGCTGCGGAGCGCTGTCGGCGGGGAGAACGGTAAATTGCAGCGGCTGCGAAGCATACTTCTTGCCGTCGACAACAATCGAGGCGGCCGGAATGGTGAAGGTACCCTCCTTTTCCGCCCTATATATATAGGTGTACTCTACGGTGCTCGACGAAGAGGCGTGCCCGTTGATGATCTGATAGCTCTGCGAGGTGCTGACCCCCGGATTGGGATTGAGGAGCTTGCAGCCCTGAATCGGAGGAGCGTTCAGGCTTGTCCCCTCGCCGTTGGAAAGACGATACACGACGGCAAACCGGTTTCCGGCAATAACATTGCGGGGCGGAAGAGCCTGAAACGAGGTCTGCGCCGCCAGCGACAATGCCGCCAGAATGAAAACGCTGAATATCGTAAATATCTTTTTCATTTTCAATGCTGAAAAATCACCTAAACAGTTGGATGGAGAGCGAGACTCATCACACTCATCACACTCATCACACTCATCACACTCATCACACTCATCACACTCATCACACTCATCACACTC
>CABUTS010000012.1 GCA_902494515.1 uncultured Muribaculaceae bacterium
GCAAAGTTACGCGTTATTTTTGAATCCACCAAATATTTTGAGAGATTTTTATGCTAAAAAACATAAAATTTTCCGAGAAAATTAACAACGAATTGAATCACAAAGGGTTAGTAAACTGGAAAAAGATGGCCGAGGTGAACCTCGGAGCCGGAGACAAATAAATAGGGAGAAAGGGGAGGCGAGAGAAGGGACGAAGAAAGGACGGAGAAGGAATGGAGGGAGGCAAGGAACAAAGGAATTTGAGAAATATTTGAAGGATTCAAGAAAAATAACTACATTTGCAAGAATATTAAAAAGTTATTTAAAGGAATGAATAAAGGCGATTCCCATGAAATCGCCCGGAAACATGAAATAACCGGAAAGAATTCTTTTCCATGAGATAACAGGAAAAAATTCATTTCCATGAAATAACCTGGAAAAATCATTTCCATGAGATAACAGGAAAGAATTCATTAGCTGAAATAAGAGGCAATACGAGGCCATAAATCATAACATGGAATAACTAACCCCACACATTATATAATATGAGAAAAGGTATTTTGTTACTGGGCGCTGGATTGGTGGCAATGAGCTGCAGCCAGTGCTCACAGAAAAGCGAGGAGGTCCTGACGGCTTCCGGGCTGAATCCGGCCAAGTTCGTGGCTGAGTATCGCGGCGATTCAACGGCGCTGTATGTGTTGAAAAATGCTAACGGCATGGAGGTTTGTATCACAAACTTCGGCGGCCGTATCGTGTCGATGATGGTGCCTGACCGCGACGGGAAGATGCAGGACGTTGTTCTTGGCTTCGATTCGATTCAGGCTTACTATCCCGAGAATAACCTGACGGATTTCGGCGCTACAATCGGGCGTTATGCCAACCGTATCAATCAGGGGAAGTTCACTCTGGACAGCGCAGAGTATCAGCTGCCGCAGAATAACTACGGCCACTGCCTGCATGGCGGCGGCGAGATGGGCGATCTGGGCTGGCAATATCGCGTGTTCAAGGTTGAATCGGCTACGGATTCGACTCTGGTGCTGACTCTGGATTCACCTGACGGCGACAACGGCTTCCCCGGGAATGTCGTTGCTACGGTCAGCTTCAAGCTGCTTGCCGACAACACGCTGGATATCAACTATTCAGCCACCACCGACAAGCCGACCATCATCAATATGACCAACCACTCCTATTTCAATCTGTCAGGCAATCCCGAGACTCCTATCACCGAATCCGAGCTGACCGTCAACGCTTCGAATTTCACTCCGGTAGATTCGACGTTCATGACTTCGGGTGAGATTCTGCCCGTCGAGGGGACTCCGATGGACTTCCGTCAGGCCAAGCTGATTGGTGCCGACATCGAGAAATACGATTATGTTCAGCTGAAGAACGGCAACGGTTACGATCATAACTGGGTGCTTGACAATGCATTAGACTCTGTTCCCGCGAAGGGGAACCCCGGCGATTTCAGTAAGGTCGCAGCTACCTTGTACTGCCCCGCAAACGGTATCTCCATGGATGTTTACACCGATGAACCGGGCATTCAGGTTTACTCGGGCAACTTCCTGGACGGCACTGTAACCGGCAAGCACTCAATCAAATACAACTTCCGCACGGGTATTGCGATGGAAACCCAGCACTACCCCGACAGCCCCAACAAGCCCGCATGGCCCTCGGTTGTGCTTCGTCCCGGCGAAACTTACAACTCGCACACTGCAATGAAATTCTCGGTGAAATAAACCGAAAAGAATAAGCCCCAAAAACGGCGCCGGCTCAAAAGAGCTGACGCCGTTTTTTATGGAGGTGATTTTAGAGCAAAGGGAAAGGCAAATCGCCGATTTGCCCGCGGTAACCAGACAAAGGGGAAAGAGAGGGCGAAAAAGGGAAAAAGAGAGGGCGGGGAGAGGGAACAGAGGGGAGTTGCGGAATAGGGAATCAGATAGTCATTTCGCCGCAGATGGGACGCTGGAGGGAACGGGAAACCTGATGGGGTGTCAGACCGGAACCGAAAAGGAACATCAGCTTGGTCAGGGCGGCTTCGGTGGTCATGTCGTGGCCGGAAATCACTCCGGCACGGGCAAGGTGGTCGCCGGTGAAGTAACGGCGCTGCTGGACGCCGCCGTTTACACACTGGGTGACGTTGACGATTACGATTCCACGCTTGATGGCGTTGGTTATAGCCTCCTCAAACCAGCTGACAAGCGGGGCATTGCCGGCTCCGTAGGTTTTGAGGACCACAGCCTTGATTCCGGGTGTATTCAGCTGAGTTTCAAGGGCCTGACGAGTGATGCCGGGATGGACATAAACCACAATGACATCATTGCTCAGGCCGGTGTGAACCCTCAGCGGCATACGGTCGTGCACGCGCCAGAGCGCGTCGGAATTGAACTGAATCGAAAGCCCGATTTTTGCCAGCGAAGGATAGTTGTTACTCTTGAAGGCGTTGAAATTGTCGGCCGACATCTTGGTAGAGCGGTTTCCGCGCCAGAGGTAGTTTTCAAAGAGAATCGCCACCTCCTGCACCATCGGTTCGCCGTTGACAGGATCCGTTGCGGCAGCAATCTGCAGAGCGGTAATCAGATTCTCCTCGCCATCGGTGCGGACCTCGCCGATCGGGAGCTGCGAGCCGGTGATAATCACCGGTTTACGCAGATTCTCCAGCATAAAGGAGAGGGCCGACGCGGTGTAAGCCATCGTGTCGGTTCCGTGGAGCACCACGAACCCGTCGACATCCTCATAACGTTTCCCTATGGCTTCAGCAAGTTGCTGCCAGTGCGCGCAGTTCATCTCCGACGAGTCGATCGGCGGATTAAACTGAATATGCCGGATATCATAATCCAACATCTTGACTTTAGGCACGTTATCAATCAGATGATTGAAGTCGAACGGACGGAGAGTGCCCGTCGTCACATCCTCGATCATACCGATTGTACCACCGGTGTAAATAATGAGAATCTTGGGTTTACGCGGCTGTTCCATTAGCGAACCAATTGGCCCGCAGGGAGTTGCCCCTGCGGAGAAAGAACAAACATGATTATTTAACCTGGGCGCCGGGGGCGATGTTGCCTTCCGGCTGAATCACGGTCAGCGAGCCGTCGGGCTGCACTGCCGAAAGAATCATGCCCTGCGAGAGGACGCCCTTGAGCTTGCGGGGAGCGAAATTGGCCACAAAGCAAAGCTGCTTTCCGACGAGCTGCTCAGGTTCGTAGAACTTGGCGATTCCGCTGACGATGGTGCGCTTCTCCATACCGTCGTCAATGAGGAATTTCAAGAGCTTGTCGGCCTTGGGAACGCGCTCACATTCAAGCACTTTGCCCACACGGATGTCCAGCTTCATGAAATCGTCGAACGGAACATCGGGCTGCTGGGGCTCCGGCTTCCATGCAGCGATTTCGTTGGCCTTCTTGGTGGCCTGAAGCTTGTCGAGCTGAGCCTGAACAGCGTCGTCCTCGATTTTCTCGAAGAGCAGTTCGGGCTGACCGAGCTCGGTTCCGGCGGCGACGATATCCATGCTGCCGAGATCCGACCACTTCATATCGCTGAACTTCAGCATCTTGCCGAGCTTCTCAGCCATGAAGGGGAGGAACGGTTCAAAGGCCACCTCGAGGTTGGCGCAGATCTGCAAAGCCACGTTCAGGATCGTTGCAGTACGCTCTGGATCGGTCTTCATCACCTTCCAGGGTTCGGTTTCCTGCAGATAGCGGTTGCCGACTCGGGCAATCTCCATTGCCTGACGGAGCGCCTCGCGGAAGTGGAAAGTCTCGAGCGCCTCGGTGAGGGTTGCAGCGGCGGTCCGGATTTCGGCAAAAGCCTGATTGTCGACATCCAGCAGTTCACCGGCAGCAGGCACCTTACCGTCGAAATACTTGTGGGTCAGCACCATAGCACGGTTCACGAAGTTGCCAAGGATGGCGACCAGCTCGGAGTTATTGCGGCTCTGGAAGTCCTTCCAGGTGAAGTCGTTGTCCTTGGTCTCCGGGGCGTTGGCGGTCAGCACATAGCGGAGCACATCCTGCTTGCCGGGGAAATCGCGGAGGTATTCGTGGAGCCATACAGCCCAGTTGCGGGAAGTGGAAATCTTGTCCCCCTCGAGGTTCAGGAACTCGTTGGCCGGGACATTGTCGGGGAGCTGGAAACCATCGCCGTAAGCCATCAGCATCGCGGGGAAAATGATGCAGTGGAACACAATGTTGTCCTTGCCGATGAAGTTGATGATGCGGGTTTCTGGATCCTTCCAGTATTTCTCCCAGGTGTCGGGCAGAAGTTCCTTGGTATTTGAAATATAGCCGATCGGAGCATCGAACCATACGTAAAGTACCTTGCCGTCGGCCCCTTCGACAGGCACCGGGATACCCCAGTCGAGATCGCGGGTCACGGCACGGGGCTGCAGACCCAGGTCAAGCCATGATTTGCACTGGCCGTAGACGTTGGTTTTCCATTCCTTGTGACCCTCTAAAATCCATTCTTCCAGAGCCTTCTGGAAGTTTTCGAGGGGAAGGTACCAGTGCTTTGTCTCCTTTAGAACCGGGGTGTTGCCGGTTTCGGAGCATTTCGGGTTGATGAGCTCGGTGGCGCTGAGCGACGAGCCGCATTTCTCACACTGGTCGCCGTAAGCGCCCTGAGCGTGGCATACGGGACATTCGCCGACGACATAACGGTCGGCCACGAAACGGCCGGCCCCCTCGTCGTAGAGCTGCATGGAGGTCTTCTCTACGAAGCCACCCTTATTATATATGTGCTGGAAAAATTCCGACGCGGTGCGGGAGTGTTCCTCGGAGGTTGTGCGGGAATAAATGTTGAACGAGATGCCGAGCTCCTCGAAGGAGTCCTTGATCAGCTTATGATAACGGTCAACGACATCCTGAGGGGTGCAGCCCTCCTTGCGGGCACGGATTGTGATGGGCACACCGTGTTCGTCGCTGCCGCCGATCATCACGACATCCTCGCCGCGCAGGCGCAAAAATCTTGTATATATATCGGCCGGAACATACACGCCGGCGAGGTGACCGATATGCACCGGGCCGTTGGCGTAGGGTAAAGCCGTTGTTACCAGGGTTCGTTTGAAATTCTTCTCCATTAAATTATGTACTAATCAAATGATTCGGGCCGTTTTAAAGCCCTGAGACGTTACACAAAGTCCTGCCTCCGCAAAATATCGTGAGGGCAAGCTGTTCAGAAACTTGCAGACGGACTGACGGTCGCAATTACCTGCAAAATTACTAATTTTTTTTTACTTATATGCATCTTAACGCACATTACTTTGTTTTTTTTAAAAGAGGGGGCCGAAACAGGCTGTTTTCCTCTAAAAAATTGTTACCTTTGCAGAAATGAAAGATCTTATCATATCAAAAGAGAAGACCGAACGCGCCGTAACAGTCGGTCTGATCACCCCCAGCCAGCCCGAAACCAAGGTCAAGGAATACCTCGACGAGCTGGAATTCCTCGCCGACACCGCCGGGGCCGAGGTGGTGCACCGTTTCACCCAGAAACTCGACGCCCCCAACTCCACCTCGTTCGTCGGAAAAGGCAAACTCACTGAAATCAAGGAGTTTGTGGATAAAAACGACATCGGAATGGTGATATTCGACGATGACCTCTCGACCAAACAGATTGCAAACATCGAGAAGGAACTGCAGGTGAAAATCCTCGACCGTTCGAGCCTGATTCTGGATATCTTCGCAAAACGGGCCCAGACCGCCACAGCCAAAACGCAGGTAGAACTGGCTCAGTACCAATATCTTCTGCCGCGACTGACACGAATGTGGACCCACCTCGAGCGCCAGAAGGGCGGTATCGGCATGCGTGGTCCCGGCGAAACCCAGATCGAGACCGACCGCCGAATCATCCAGCGCCGGATTTCATGGCTGAAGGAACAGTTGGCCGACATCGACCGCCAGAAAGTGCTCCAGCGCAAGAACCGCGGCAAGCTGACGCGCGTGGCGCTGGTCGGCTACACCAACGTCGGGAAATCGACGCTGATGAACCTGCTGAGCAAGAGCGACGTTTTCGCCGAGAACAAGCTGTTCGCCACCCTCGACACCACCGTGCGCAAGGTCACCATCGAGAACCTGCCGTTCCTGCTGACCGACACCGTAGGATTCATCCGCAAGCTCCCCACGAACCTCGTGGAGTCGTTCAAATCCACCCTCGACGAGGTGCGCGACGCCGACCTGCTGGTGCACGTCGTCGACATCTCCCACCCCCAGTTCGAGGAGCAGATTGAGGTTGTCAACAAGACCCTGAACGAAATCTGCCAGTCGGCCGACAAGCCCATGATTGTGGTTTTCAACAAGACCGACGCCTACTCCCATGTCGAGAAGGATGCCGACGACCTCACCCCCCGTTCCCGCGAAAACATCCCCCTGGAAGAGCTGAAACAGACCTGGATGAACCGTCTGGAGCCCGACAACTGCGTCTTCATCTCCGCGAAGAAAGGAATCAACATCGACGAGCTGAAACAGAAAATCTACGCCCGCGCCAAGGAGATCCACACCCGCCGTTTCCCCTACAACGACTTCCTATACCAGACCTACGAGGACCTCGATCCCCAACCTTAATCCCCCATGAACTGGCCTCAACTCATCTCCGACAAACGCTTCGGCCTCGAGGATTTCCACGACCCGCGCCACGGAAGCCGCACCGACTTCCAGCGCGACTTCGACCGTCTGGTTTTCTCCTCGCCGTTCCGCCGGATGCAAAACAAGACCCAGGTGTTCCCTCTGCCGGGGAGCATCTTCGTGCATAACCGTCTGACCCACTCGCTGGAGGTGGCCTCAGTAGGCCGTTCCATGGCCAACGAGGTCCGCAACCTCCTGATTGCCGGCGGCAACCGCAGCGAAGCCGAACTCGCCGCCATCGACTCCATCGGAGAAATCGTGGCCGCGGGATGCCTGGCCCACGACCTCGGGAATCCCCCCTTCGGCCATTCCGGCGAAAAGGCCATCGCCACCTTCTTCTCCGAAGGGGCCGGCGCTCCGCTGCGGGAGCTTCTGACCCCCGCGCAGTGGGCCGATCTGGTGCACTTCGAAGGGAACGCCAACGCCCTGCGCGTGCTCACCCACCAGTTCCACGGTCGCCGCGCCGGAGGCTTTGCCATGACATACTCCATGCTCGCCTCCATCGTCAAGTACCCCTTCTCCAGCGGCCTCGCCGGCGGCAAGGACAAGTTCGGATTCTTCACTTCCGAGCAGGATTCATACCTGAAAATCGCCGCCGAGCTCGGGATTCCGCAGCTTCCGGCCCCCGACGGAGAGCTGCGTTTCGCCCGCCATCCGCTGGTCTACATCGTCGAGGCCGCCGACGACATCTGCTACGAAGTCATGGACCTCGAGGACTCCCACAAGCTCAAAATCCTTGACTCCCAGACCGTCATCAGCCTCTTCCTGAACTTTCTGCCCGAAGGACGCCGCGAGCGTTCCGTCGAAATCATGAACCGTCTGGAAGACCCCAACGAGAAAATCGCCTACCTCCGCTCCGGAGTCATCGGCGAAATGGTCAGCGCCTGTGCCCGCGTCTTCGCCGACAACGAGGGGGCCATCCTCGCCGGCGACTTCAGCGGCCGGCTCCTCAGCCACATCCCGGAGAACCTGCGCAAGGCCTACGGCGACTGCAACGCCGTCTCATGGGACAAAATCTACCGCGCCAAGGAGGTGGTCGACGTGGAATTGGCCGGTAACAGGATCATCACCTTCCTTCTCGAAAAACTGGTCCACGCCGTCTGCAATCCCGGACTGAACTATTCCCGGCTGCTGCTCTCGCAAGTGCCTGACCAATACGACGTAAACTCCCCGGACCTCTTCTCCAAAATCCAGGCTGTAGTCGACCACGTTTCGGCCATGACCGACGTCTACGCCCTGAACCTCTTCCGCAAACTCAACGGCATGAGCCTCCCGGCAGTGTAACCCACGCTGCCACCCGGCTCCAGCCCTACCCTATCTATATGAAACTGATTTACAGCAAAATAACATCCCTGATTCTGGCGCTTTGCTTCGCGCTCACCCTCGGTGCCGTCCCGGTCGGCGAAGTTGAGAACGTCCATGTCAAGGACCGCACCCGCTACGTCACCGACATGGCCGGAATGCTCTCCCCCGAAGCCGTCGCCCGCGTCAATGCCATCCTCGGCGCCACCTGGCGGCAGTCGAAAGCCGAACCGATAGTGGTCATCGTTGACAACCTCGACGACATGGATGTAGATGAATACGCCACGGAGCTTTTCGACCTCTGGCGCCCGGGCAAAAAGGACACGGACAGCGGTGTTATCCTCCTGATTTCCAAGGATGACCGCAAATTCTCCATTCGCACCGGCTACGGCGTGGAGGGTATCTTGCCCGACGCCCTATGCTGGTCAATCCACGAGAAAATCATGGCCCCCTACTTCAGGGAGGGGAACTACGACGCGGGGGTTATCGCCGGGGCAACAGCCATCCACGACGCGCTGACCTCCCCCGAGGCTCGCGAAGAGCTGATGTCGAAGTATGCCAACGACGCCGCAGCGTCCGACGACACGGTCGACAACCAAAAGTTTTTCTCAATCTACATTAGTATCTGTGTCTGTCTGCTGATTGCGCTTTTCATTTATTACATTTATCTGTCGCTGAAAGTCAGGAAGATGCCGACCGCCGAGGCCTACCACAAGTTCGAGCAGATGAAGCTGGCAATGCTCATCCTCTCCTGCATATCAATCGGTATCGTGCTCCCCGTCTATCTCCTATGGATATGGAAGATGAAGCGCATCCGCAACAAAAAGCATATCTGCACTAACTGCGGCACTCGCATGAAGAAGCTCGATGAAGAGACTGACAATCTGTATCTTACCCCCGCACAGGACACCGAGGAGAAGATGAATTCCGTGGACTACGACGTGTGGCTATGTCCCAACTGCAACCAGACCGAAGTAATCCCCTTCATCAACCGCTCGAAGGACTATGAAATCTGTCCAGTCTGCGGCGCACGCGCCATGGCCCTCGTCCGCAATCAGGTGACCCGCCAGCCGACTCAGCGCTTTGAGGGTGAAGGAGTTAAGACATACAGATGCTTCAACTGCGGCAACCAGCACGACAAGCGCTATAAAATCCCCCGCGAAGAGTCCGACAGTATGGTCGCCCCGATTATCATAGGCGGTCTCGGCGGCTTCGGTGGAGGAGGTGGAGGAGGCTTCTCCGGCGGCTCGTTCGGCGGAGGCATGACCGGCGGCGGCGGTTCGTCGGGCGGCTGGTAACGGACAGCTATAAAATTCCCGTTTCACAGAACCAAACGGGATTTGCAGGCGTTCTAAAGACAAATGGATAATGATGAGGGGCGAGATCAAAAATCTCTCAACGGACGTTGGAAGCGACGTTCACCCCGCTCAACTGACAGCGTCGACCCCGAGGGCCCCATAGGTTGCAACCCTTTTCCCCCGATGTCTCGCAACTTTAAAGGCGACGGATAGCAAAATCCGCCGCCCTTTTTATGTGCAGACCTCAATAGCGAGACGCTGCCATGCGATATATCGCAGGGTTACTCCCCGATCATGGCCAGGAACTGATCTTCGTTAATGACCGGGATGCCGAGTGAAGCTGCCTTCTCGCGTTTGGCGGGACCCATGTTGTCGCCGGCAAGGACGTAGTCGGTTTTCTTGGAGATGGAACCGACGTTGCGGCCGCCGTTCTGCTCGATCAGCTGCTTGTATTCGTCGCGCGAATGGCGGGCGAAGACGCCGGAAATCACGAACGCCTTGTCGCCGAGCTTGTCGGTGTAGCCGCTCTTATCCTCCTCAGGCGCAGACATTTGCAATCCGGCGCTACGGAGTCGCTCCACGATATCGCGGTTGACATCGCTCGAGAAATAATCCACAATCGAGGCAGCGATACGCGGCCCGATGTTCTTTACGGCGGCGAGCTCGGCAGCCGAGGCGGCCATCAGCCGGTCGATGTCGGGAAACGCCTTGGCTACGACCTTGGCGACCGTATCGCCGACATACGGGATCGACAGCGCGTAAATCACGCGGTCGTAAGGCACTGATTTCGAGGCCTCCAGCCCGTCCATAACCTTCTTTGCCGACGCTTCGCCGAAACCGGGGAGTTTCTCCAGCCTGTCAGGTGTAAGTGTATATAAATCAGCGGCATCGCGCACGAGGTTGAACTTGTAGAGCTGCTCGGCTGTTTCCTCACCGACACCGTCGATATCCATCATCTTGCGGCCCACGAAATGTTCGATGCGGCCCACAATCTGCGGCGGGCAGTGGAGCTTGTTGGGACACATCCAGGCGGCTTCCCCTTCGACGCGCACCAGCGGGGTGCCGCAGGCCGGACAATGGCTGACGAACTCTATCGGTCTGGCCCCCGGCATACGGCCGTTTTCGTCCACTCCGGTGATTTTCGGGATGATTTCGCCACCTTTCTCCACGTAGAGCATATCCTCCTCGTGGATATCCAACTGTCTGATAATGTCTTCGTTATGCAGCGAGGCGCGTTTCACCACGGTGCCCGAGAGGAGCACCGGCTCGAGGTTCGCAACCGGGGTGATGACGCCGGTTCGGCCGACCTCGAACGACACATAACGCAGTTTGGTGCAGGCGCGCTCGGCCGGGAACTTATAGGCGATGGCCCAGCGGGGGGACTTGGCGGTGTAACCCAGATTGAGCTGCTGACGCAGGGAATTGACCTTGAAAACAAGCCCGTCGGTAGCTACCGGAAGCGCCTTGCGGGCTGTATCCCAATGATTTATAAATTCGTCAACACCCTCGAGGGAGTGGAGAACGGTCATGATTTCCGACACTTTGAAGCCCCACGAACGGGCGGCCATCATGTTGTCGTAATGGTTGTCAAACGGCAGCTCCGGACCGAGGAGATAGTAGAAATAGGCGTCGAGATTGCGGTGAGCTACCTCCCTGGGGTCCAGGGTTTTGAGTGTTCCGGACGCAGCATTGCGCGGGTTGGCGAAGAGGGGTTCCTCGTTGAACTCGCGCTCTTTGTTCAGGCGCTCGAAAGCCTCCCACGGCATCAGGATTTCGCCGCGGATTTCAAATTCTTCGGGCCATCCGGAGCCTTGCAGCTCCAGCGGTATCGACTTGATTGTCTTGATGTTATCGGTCACCACGTCCCCCTTCTCGCCGTCGCCTCGGGTCACGGCGCGGACCAGTCGGCCATGCTCATAGATGAGCGAAATGGAGGTACCGTCGTACTTCATCTCCCCGACGACCTCGAACTGTTCACCTTCGAGGGCAGTGCGGACGCGGCGGAACCAGTCGTCGACCTCGGCGATGGAGTAGGTATTTGCCAGCGACAGCATCGGGTGGATATGCGCCGCCTGCTCGAACCGGTCGGTGAGGTCGGAGCCGACACGCTTCGTAGGGGACAGGGGGTCGGCCATGTCGGGGAACTCCGCCTCGAGGGCTTCAAGCTCCTTCATGAGCATATCGAACTCGCGGTCGGAAATTTCCGGCTGGTTCTGGACATAATAATTGTGGTTGTGGCGGTTAAGCTCGCGGCGAAGGTCGAGAAGCCGCTGGCGGCGGGGTTCCATTGATTATTGGCTGGGGAAAGGGTGAAGGCCGAGCTGAAGCTCGGGGCCGGAACAAAAATTTTTGTTTGAAAAGCTGATTAGAGGGTGAGAGGGAGGAAGAAAGGAAGAAAGATGGAAGAAAGAAAAATGGAGGGTAGGGCCTTCTCAAAAACTCAAGGGCTTCGCTAAAACTCAGGGGCAATGGCAAAAATTTTTGTTTCGGCTGCGAGCTTTAGCGAGCGTATGGTGGTGGTCAGCAGGTTGAACCGTTGTCGTATTTCAGGTGGTTGAGGGCACGGAGGGTGTTGCAGAGGGTCTGCGACCAGTAGCCGCGGAAATCCTCGGCGGCGCTCTGAAGCGCCATGTTCACAGTGTCGTCCGGAGCATCCTTGACCGTGGCCAGAAGGTTGTAGAATTGCTGGAAAAGATCGGTGAGCCCCTCGGAAATCGATGCGGCTACCGGAGTATCGGAATATTTCATATCCTCCTCGAACACCTCGAGATATACATCATCGGGGCCAAGCAGGGCCTCGGCATTGCGGCGGATGGCATCGTAATAATCCTCGTCAAGCGCCTGATCCATATAGGTTTCCTGATCGAGGTAGAGGTCGGGATTGATGTCGGAGGCGGAAATGTAGATTCGCGGGAGAAGTTTGAGCATGGAGTCGATGAAATCCTCCCGTTCGGCCTCTCGGGCGCTCTCCATGGTGCTGCAGAACTCGTGACAGAGTCCGATGAAAGCTATAGCGTTTGTTTCCATAGGTTATGTTTCTTTATATAAGATAATACCTCCGGAGCAACCATATTGTTCACCGGCAGCCCGCTTTCGAGCCTGTTCCGGACCTCGGTGGAGGAATACGGAAACAGCGGCGAACTCAGCGGCGTTGCGCCGGAACCATCCTCAGGCATCGGAAAGTCATCCCGCGGATAAACAATCGGAGAATAGTCACGCAGCAGCTCCTCCGAGGCCCTCCAGCGGTTGAAAATCGCCCAGTTGTCTGCCCCGATAATCAGCCGGAACCACTCGCCGGGACGTTCCTGCGAGAGCCTGTGCAGGGTATCTATGGTGTACGACGGCCGGGGCATCGAAAGTTCGATGTCCGAGGCTTCCAGCTCCGGATAGGGTGCGCAGGCCAGCCGCAGCATCTCCATACGGATGCTGTCGGGCTGCAGCGCCTGACTGTTGGCTTTCAGCGGATTAAGAGGCGACAGCACGAGCATCACCCTGTCAGCCAGCCCCTGCCGGACAACCTCGCGGGCGAGCGCGATGTGGCCGTTGTGCACGGGATTGAACGACCCTCCGAAAACTCCGGTGGTAGTAACCTCTGAAGCTCCTGCCGTCATCACTTCCCGATGAAGTCGCGGATCAGACTCTCGATTTTGTTGATGGCGGTATGAAGGTCGTCGTTGGTGACTACATGGTCGTACTTCGGACGGAACGACAGTTCGTATTCCGCCCTGCCGACGCGCTCCTCGATTGCAGCATCGGAGTCGCTGCCGCGCAGTTTCAGGCGACGGCGAAGCTCGGGGATGCTCGGCGGTTCGATGAAGATAGCCACGGCCTTGTCGCCGAACTGCTCCTTGACATTCACGCCGCCGCGCACGTCGATATCAAGTATCACATTGTGACCGGCAGCCACGCGGTTTTCGATTTCGCTGCGGAGAGTGCCGTAATAGCGTCCGGGGTAAACCTGCTCATACTCAACGAATTCGCCGTTCGCAATTTTCTCTTTAAACTCGGCGTCGGAGAGGAAATGATAGTGTACACCGTCCTCTTCGCCCGCGCGGGGCTTGCGGTTGGTAGCGGAAACGGAGAACTCCAGATCGAGCTCGCCGCGGTCCATGATGTCGCCGATAATCGTCGACTTGCCGCAACCCGAAGGTGCGGAGATAATGATTAGTTTTCCAGCCATATCTTTATATTACATTACATTCAGCACCTGCTCCTTGATCTGCTCCAGCTCATCCTTCATTTTCACAACCAGGATCTGCATATCAGCCTGGTTGCTCTTGGAGCCGAGAGTGTTGATTTCGCGGCCCATCTCCTGCGAGATGAAACCGAGCTTCTTCCCCTGACCGGGAGCTGCCTCCAGGGTCTCGAGAAAATAGCGCAGGTGCTGTGCCAGACGCTGCTTCTCCTCGTTGATGTCGAGCTTCTCGATGTAGAAAATCATCTCCTGCTCCAGACGTCCCTTGTCGTATTCCACCTGCGGGATGGACTTGAGCTGCTCGGTCAGACGGGTGCGGATTTTCGTCACACGTTCGGTCTCGAAGCGGGGAACCTCGGCCAGAAGTTTGGAAATCCGGTCGATACGCACGCGGAAGAACTCGTCGAGGCGGCGTCCTTCGGCTGCACGGTGCTCCATCAGCCCTTCTACGGCCCGGCGCACGCAGTCCATAAGCACCTCTTTTTCAGACTCATCGGCTTCGGTGACAGCCTCGGCCTTGATGACGTCGGGGCAGCGCATCAGCACACTGTACCAGTCCGCCGGCTCGGGGATTCCAAGCACCCTGGATGCCTCGAGGAACTGCTCCTTGTAGGCGCGCATGGCGTCGACGTTGATATGCGACGAACTCTCGCCCGAAAGATTTTCAACAATAACATTCAGTTCCGCTTTGCCGCGCTCCAGACGCGAAGCCACGAGGTTGCGCACCTCCGGTTCGACCTGACGATAGCCCTGGGGAAGGCGCAGCGAGAGGTCCAACTGTTTGGAGTTCAACGATTTGACCTCCACCGTAAATCTCTTTTTATTGTATTCGGCCACGGCGCTTCCGAAGCCGGTCATCGAAAGAATCATACGCACTGTTGATTTTTGTTTGCAAATTTAACTTTTTCAATCGAGAAAATTGCTAAATTTGCAGGAAAAATTTTCCTGACTCAAGATGGCTACCATATTAAATATAGAAACCTCCACCTCGGTATGCTCCGTTGCCCTCGCTTCCGAGGGTACAATTCTCGACCACAGCGAGGATTTCAATGGCCGCAACCACGCCTCAGTGCTCAGCGGGTTCATCAAACAGGCGCTCGACTATCTCGCGCGCCACGAGATGAAGCTCGACGCCGTGGCCGTCAGCATCGGTCCGGGCAGCTATACGGGCCTGCGCATCGGCCTCAGCGAGGCCAAAGGGCTCGCCTACTCCCTTGACATTCCGCTGATTGGCGTCAAGACCCTCGAGCTGATGACCGTAGGGGTGATGTTCGGCCACGACTCGCTCCCCGACGGCTGCCTGTTCGCCCCGATGATCGACGCCCGCCGGATGGAGGTCTACACAGCCGTCTATAACATTGCCCTTGAGGAGGTTATGGCTCCGCAGCCGCTGATTCTCGACACCGAAAGCTACAAGGCGCAGCTCGCCGAGGCCCCGGTGGTGTTCTTCGGCAACGGTTCCGCCAAATTCAAGCCGCTCCTCGAGGAGGCAACAGCCGAAGGAGGTCAGCAGCAGGGTGCAGCCGCCATCTTCATCCCCGACGTCAACCCCTTAGCCGTCGACATGCTCGCCCTCTCGGAGCGCGCATGGATGCGCAAGGACTTCCTTGACCTCGCATACTCCACCCCGCTGTATCTCAAGGAGTTCCAGGCCACCAAGCCCCGCAACCTTTTCGTCTGACTTCAACCCTCCCCGAATGTTCACGCATCTCCACGTCCACTCCCAATATTCCGTCCTCGACGGCCAGGCCTCAATCGACGCGCTCGTCGACAAGGCGATGGCCGACGGCATGCCCGGCATGGCCCTCACCGACCACGGCAACATGTTCGGCATCAAGGAATACTTCAACTACGCCAACAAAAAGAACGGCAAGATCCGCTCGGCCATCAAGGACGCCAAAAAGGCTGCCGAGGAGGCCCGTAAGGCCGACGACGAGGAAACCGCGCAGGCCAAACTCGCCGAGGCCGAGGCCCTCGAGAAGAAAATTTTCAAACCGATTTTCGGCTGCGAGGTTTATGTGGCCAAAGGTTCACTCCTCGACAAGTCCGACAAGACCGACAAGGGGCGCCATCTGATCCTGCTGGCAAAAAACGCCGTCGGATACCACAATCTCGCGAAAATCGTTTCAAAAGCCTGGACCGAGGGGCATTATTTCCACCCCAGAACCGACAAGGAGGATATCAAAGCTCATGCCGAAGGCATCATCTGCTGCTCGGCCTGCCTCGGCGGCGAGATTCCCAAGCTCATTCTTCAGGGCGACATCCAAGAGGCCGAGCGCCAGGTGCAGTGGTACCAGGAGGTGTTCGGCGACGACTATTACCTTGAACTTCAGCGACATAAAGCAACCGTTCCCCGCGCCAACCACGAGACTTTCCCCCTACAGGAGAAGGTCAACGCCGAGCTTATCCGGATGGGCAAGAAGTTCGGCATAAAGCTTGTGGCCACCAACGACACCCACTTCGTAAACGAGGGGGACGCCGAGGCCCACGAACGCCTGATCTGCGTGGCCACCAACAAGAAGATTTCCGACGAGAACCGCATGCTCTACTCCAAGCAGGAGTGGCTCAAGACCACCGCCGAGATGCAGCAGGTCTTCGCCGACATACCCGAGGCCATCGAGAACACCCGGGAGGTGCTCGACAAGGTCGAATTCTACGATATCGACCACGCACCCATCATGCCTTTCTTCGAGATTCCCGCAGATTTCGGAACCGAGGAGGAGTGGCGGCGCAAGTTCTCCGAGCAGGATCTCTTCAATGAGTTCACCCGCGACGAAAACGGCAACGTCGTAATGTCGCAGGAGGATGCCGAGAAGAAAATCGCCAAGCTCGGCGGCTACGACAAGCTGTACCGAATAAAGTTCGAGGCCGACTATCTGGCGAAACTCGCCTACGAAGGGGCCGAGCGCCGCTACGGCTCCCCGCTGTCCGACGAAATGCACGACCGCATAAAGTTCGAGCTGCACATCATGAAGACCATGGGTTTCCCGGGCTACTTCCTTATCGTCCAGGATTTTATCAACCAGTCGCGCGAGAAGTTGGGTGTTTCGGTTGGTCCCGGCCGTGGTTCCGCCGCCGGTTCATGTGTGGCTTACTGCCTCGGCATCACCCAAATTGACCCAGTCCGCTACGACCTGCTGTTCGAACGTTTCCTGAACCCCGACCGCATCTCCCTGCCCGATATCGATGTCGACTTCGATGATGACGGTCGCGCGCGCGTTCTTAAATATGTAACTGAGAAATACGGCGCCGATAAGGTCGCCCATATCATCACCTACGGCACCATGGCCGCCAAGTCGGCCATCAAGGATGTGGCCCGCGTCGAGGGGCTCCCGATTCCCGAGAGCGACCGTCTGACAAAGCTCATCCCGCGCCACATGCCGGAGGTCAACGGCAAGGAGCTGAAACCCACGCTCTCAAACTGTTACAAGTACGTTCCCGAGTTCCAGACGGAACTGCACAACCCCGACCCGATTGTCAACGAGACCCTGAAATACGCCGAGCAGCTCGAGGGGAATGTCCGCAACACCGGAGTGCACGCCTGCGGCGTCATCATCTGCCGCGACGCCATCTCCGACTGGGTGCCCGTGGCCACTGCCGACGATAAAATCGAGGGTAAGCTGCTCGTCACCCAGTACGAAGGGCGCGTAATTGAGGAGACCGGTCTGATCAAGATGGACTTCCTCGGGCTGAAGACCCTCTCCATCATCATGGACGCCGTCAAGAACATCAAGCTCACACGCGGCATCGACATCGACATGGAGAAAATCCCCATCGACGACCCCAAGACCTACAAGCTCTACTGCGAGGGGCGCACCATCGGCACCTTCCAGTTCGAGTCGGCCGGCATGCAGAAGTATCTCCGTGAGCTTCAGCCCTCTGTCTTCGAGGACCTCATCGCCATGAACGCCCTCTACCGTCCCGGGCCTATGGACTACATCCCCGAGTTCATATCCCGAAAGCAGGGGCGCACCCCCATCACCTACGATATCCCGGTGATGGAGAAATACCTCAAGGACACCTACGGCATCACCGTATATCAGGAGCAGGTCATGCTCCTTTCGCGACTGTTGGCCAACTTCACCCGCGGCGAGAGCGACACCCTCCGCAAGGCAATGGGTAAGAAGCTCATCGACAAGATGAACCACCTCAAGGGGAAATTCCTCGAAGGAGGGCAGGCCAACGGCCACAAGCCCGAGGTGCTCGAAAAAATCTGGGCTGACTGGGAGAAATTCGCTTCCTACGCCTTCAACAAGTCGCACGCAACCTGCTACTCATGGGTGGCCTTCCAGACCGCATATCTCAAGGCAAACTACCCCGCCGAATACATGGCTGCGGTGCTCACCCGCAACCGCTCCGACATCGTCAAGCTCACCAACTTCATGGATGAGTGCAAGGCGATGAAGATTCCTGTCAAGGGCCCCGACGTCAACGAATCCTTCACCGAGTTCGGCGTGAACTCCGAAGGGGCAATCCGTTTCGGACTCTCGGCAATCAAGGGTGTCGGTGACAATGTTGTCGAAGCTATCATCAAAGCCCGTCAGGAGGGTGGCAAGTTCGAGTCCCCCTACGACTTCGTGGAACGCGTTCCGGCCCGGATCATCAACCGCCGCGTATTCGACGCCCTGGTGCTCTCCGGCGCCTTCGACTGGTATCCAGACATCAAACGCGAGGACTATTTCGAGAAAAACAGCCGCGACGAGAGCTTCTCCGACATGCTGCTGCGCTACGGCATGCTCTTCCAGCAGGCCAAGGAATCACAGTTCAACTCCCTCTTCGGCGACATGGAGGAGATGAACACCGCCGGACGTCCGGAGGTTAAGGCGGCTGTCCCCTGGGTCGATGCCGTGCGTCTCGAGAAGGAACGCGAGCTCGTCGGGATGTACCTCTCGGCCCACCCCCTCGACCGCTACTACATGGAGCTGAACTACGGCATGAAGACCGTCAAGGACTTCACCGAAGCCGCCCCCGAGGAGGGCCGCGAACTGACATTCGGCGGCATGGTCACGAACTTCGTGGAGCGCCCCACCCGCACCGGCGGAAGTTTCGCAATCATCACCCTCGAGGACTATTCCGGCTCCACTGAAATACGTCTGTTCGGCCAGAAATACATCGACTTCGCAAAATACGGCCGCGTCGGCACTCCCATAATGGTCACTGTACGCGCCGAGAGCCGCTTTAACAAACCGCCGGAGTTCACCGTAGTGAACATCCGGCTGCTCAACGACGTCCGCGGACGGCTCATCACCGGCGTAACCATCTCCCTCCCCCGCGAAGCCATCACCTCCACCTTTACCAACATCCTCCGCGACCGCTTCGAGGACACCGAAACCGACGCCGGCCGGGGCCACCTCACCTTCCGCATCTTCGACCCCGACGCCAACCGCTGGCTCCGCATGACCTCTTCCCATCGCATCCCCATGGACCGCAAGCTCGTAACCCTCCTCGACTCCGTCCCCGACATCGACTACCACTTCGAACTCCAGTAATCCCCCCTCCCCTCCCTGCCTCTCCCCTTCTCTCCCCTCCCTCCCTGCCTCTCCTCCTTCCCCCTCCCTCCCTGCCTCTCCTCCGCTAAAATTTTTGTTTGTGCCCTGAGCTTTAGCGAAGGCCCCTCCGAGTTTCCCAACTCTTTTGTCACTGTTCAGGCCGCTTGTGGCCGCCTATCAAGATTTTTAACCCTCTAATTTATACAACCCATGACTTTTACTGACGAAAACATTCAGGAGATTATCGCCTCCGGAAAACCCGTTGTCGTAGACTGCTGGGCAACCTGGTGCGGCCCCTGCCGCGCAATGGCCCCCGTCGTCGACGAACTCGCCCAGAAATACGACGGTCAGGTCGTTATCGGAAAATACAACGTCGATGAAGAAGGCGACCTCGCCACCGACTACCGCGTAATGTCGCTCCCCACCGTCCTCTTCTTCAAGAACGGCAAAGCAACAGACCTCCGCCTCACCGGCTCCCAGACCCGCACGACCCTCGAAGCCAAAATCGCCGAGCTCCTCGCCCTCTGATCCCCCTCCGGACCGTATTCAGCGGAATTTCCCCACTTTTTTGTCACTGCGCCGGCAGCTTGCTGCCGGAAATTGCCGCGGGGCGTGCTTTCCCAAAAGCCGCCCGCGGCTTTTTTTCCCTCATTTTAGAATAATTTGCGTTCTCAACCGCCGATTTATGCAGGATTTTTCGTAATTTTGCAAAACAATCACCATAACTTCACCTTCATGAATAAACTTGAGTTCCTTTTGGCAGAGAAACTGCTCAAAATCAGTGCTATAAAGCTTCAGCCCGAGATGCCCTTCACCTGGGCCTCCGGTTGGAACTCCCCGATCTATACCGACAACCGAAAAACCCTCTCCTACCCCGAAATCCGCACCTTCATCAAGACGGAAATCTGCCGCCTGATTATGGAGAACTTCGGCATGCCCGAAGTAATCGCCGGCGTCGCCACCGGTGCCATCGCCCAGGGAGCGCTCGTTGCCGACATGCTCGGCGTCCCCTACGTCTACGTCCGTTCGGCACCCAAAGACCACGGTCTGGAAAACCTCATCGAAGGCAACATCAACCCCGGCCAGGAAGTCATCATCATCGAAGACCTCATCTCCACCGGCAAAAGCTCCCTCAAAGCCGCTGAAGCCATCCGCATGGCCGGCGGTCAGGTTATGGGCATGGTAGCCATGTTCACCTACGGCTTCCCCATCGCCGAACAGGCCTTCAAAGACGCCCACATCAAACTGATGACCCTCTCCAACTACCAGGCAATGCTCGAAGTAGCCCTCAAAACCGGCTTCATCGCCGACAAAGACATCACCACCCTCCAGCAGTGGCGCCAGGACCCCGAAAACTGGGTCCCCACCCCCACCGTTGAGTAACCCCGATTCAATGGCAACATACAAAAGCAAACCCGCGAAAATCGACCGCCCTGCTCAGGAAATCTTCGCCCGTTTCAGCGACATGAGCCGCCTGCAGGAAACCCTCGACAAGCTCCCCGCAGACCAGCGCGACAAAATCGGTCAGGTGGAATTCACCCAGGATTCCATCCGCATCACAACATCTCAGGTCGGCGACATCCTCTTCAAAGTCAAGGAGAAAGTCGAGCCCACCAAAATCGTGTTCGGCACCGAATCCTCCCCCGTCCCCCTGACCATGGAAGTCGACATCAAGCCCCTGACCGACACCACCAGCGAAGTCGAAACCGTAATCGACGTGGAGATTCCCGCCATCGTCCGCCCCATCATCGGCCCGCAGCTCCAGAAAGCCGCCGACAAATTCGGCGAACTCATCTCCGGCCTCTCCTGAAGGCGCGGCCCCGAGCCCGAAAAGCACCCGAGCCCCGAGCCCAAAAAGCCCTGCGCTCCCCATCGGCCCCGCGCCCTAAAGCCCAGAGCCTGAAAAGTCCCTGCGCCTAAAAAATCCGGCGCCTGAAAAGCCCAGCCCGCCTCTGGTTTCGCCCTCTTTTTTGTCACTGTTCCGGAAGCTTGCTTCCGCGTTTCTCCTCTCCTGAATGAAAAAAGCCCTCTACCTCGCGGCGATTCTCCTTCTCGCAGCCCTCGCCGGCTGCGAGAAGGTCGATTTCGACCGCATCCCCCCCGCCAACGTCCGCCTGAGCTTCGATACCCAGGCCGAATGGATCCGCTACGGCACCCCCGGTGCCCTCGACCACAAAAACTTCATCCTCGACGGCAACCTCCGCGAGCCCTCCGACTACCCCTGGACAGCCCTGACCTACACCGGCTTCGGCGGAATCCTCCTCGTCGGTGACATCTCCGGAGCCCCGTACGCCTACGACCTCGCTTGCCCCGTGGAGGTCAAACGCGACGTCCGTATCCGCATCGACGAAGAAACCAACGAAGCCTACTGCCCCGTCTGCGGCTCCCGCTATGCCGTCTACACCAACTACGGCGCCCCACTTTCCGGCGAAGCCAAAAAACTCCGCCGCGGTCTCAGACGTTTTAATGTCGGACCAGGCCTGAACGGCGAATTCATGGTCGTCACACGTTTATAACCTTTTCCCCTGGCCGCAAGAAATCTTATGGAAACATCAACTATCATCGAGCGGCTCAGAGAGCGCCATAACATCCGGAATCTCAACGAAATGCAACAGGCGATGGCCGCTACCGGCGCCACCCGCCTGATTCTGTTGTCACCCACCGGCTCCGGCAAAACCGCCGCCTTCGCCATCCGTCTGCTCCGCGCCCTCGGACCCGCCGACGGCAAGGTCCGAGCCGTGGTGATCGCCCCCTCGCGCGAGCTCGTAATCCAGATTGCCGACGTCCTCCGTCCCGTGGCCCAGGGCCTCAAGACCGTAGCCTTCTACGGCGGCCACAAAATGGAGGATGAGGTCAACTCCCTATCCGTAACCCCCGACATCATCGTCGCCACCCCAGGCCGTCTGCTCGACCATCTCCGCCGCAACACACTGACCGTCAGCGACGTCCGGGCTCTCGTCCTCGACGAATACGACAAATCCCTCGAACTCGGCTTCTACGACGAAATGAAACGCATTGTACGCCGCATGACCTCCCTGAAGCTCGAGATCCTCACCTCCGCCACCCCTCTCGCGCAGCTTCCCGACTTCCTCGGCGAAAAACCCTGGGACACCTTCAACTTCACCCCCTCGGCCAAAGCCGCCGACTCGAAGGTGCAGTTCGTGAAAGTCGACTCCCCGCTGCGCGACAAGCTCCAGACCCTCGGCGACCTGCTCCGGTCGCTCGACAACGGACGCGCCATCATCTTCGTCAACCACCGCGAAAGCGCCGAACGCGTTTATGACAGCCTCCGCGCCGAAGGATTCCCCGCAGGCCTCTACCACGGCGGCCTCGAGCAGCGCGAGCGCAAACTCGCCATCGACCTGTTCAACAACGGCACGACCCCGATTCTGGTCTCCACCGACCTCGGCTCCCGCGGCCTCGACATCGACGACGTAAACTACATCATCCACTACCATCTCCCCGTCTCCCCCGAATCCTGGACCCACCGCAACGGCCGAACCGCCCGCATGGGCGCCTCCGGAACCGTCTATTCAATCATCTCCGACGGCGAAACAATCCCCGAATATGTCAGCTGGGACCGCGAACTGACCCCGAAAGCGGTCAGCGACAACCCCATCCGCACCGACCTCGCCACCATCTACATCAACGCCGGGAAAAAGGAGAAAATCTCGCGCGGCGACATCGCCGGCTACTTCATGAAAGTCGGCGGACTGCGCCCCGATCAGGTCGGCAAAATCACCCTCGACGACCACTCCGCGCTCGTCGCCGTCCCCGCCGCCCTTGTTCCGGACCTTCTCCCTCGCCTCGCCCCCAACAAGCTGAAGAACACCCGCGTCCGCCTCTCCCTCATCAAATAACTCTCGACCCTCGACTCTCGACTCTCACATAACGCATCAAGGCGCCCGAAAAATTTCGGGCGCCTTGATGTGTTATGTGAGAAGGAAAGTTTATTTCTTGGCGTCAGCCTTCTCGTCCTTGGGCTCTTCCTTCTTGGCCGCGGACTTCTTGTAGCGGGCGTTCAGACCTTCAATTACATCCTTGGTGATGTCAAGGGCGGGATTGAAATACTGGCCGGGGGAATAAAGCAGGATAGCATCGTAGTGCTTATCCTTATTATATGCCACAAGGAAGGAGTTAATGGAATCCAGAAATTCGTCCTGCTGGCGCAGGGCCTCCTGCTGGGCGCGAGCCTGAAGACCGCCGAGATAGTTTTCGGCTGCCTGCTGCTTCTTGTTGAGCTCGGCCATATCGGCGTTATAGGAAGCCTCGCTGAGGTAACCGTTGGACTGCACCTTCTGCTGGATGTTGGCGGCCAGACGCTGAAGTTCGCCCTGACGGCTCTGCATCGCGTTCTCCAGTTCGCGGGTTGCGCGCAGGTTTGTTTCGTTATAAGTCTTTACAAGGTCGTAGTTTGCCATCACGGAATCCATGTTGTAGTAGCGGATATTGGTGGTGGGAGCGAAGCTGTCACCCTGCGACACTGCGGCCTTGGGAGTTTCCTTTTTAGCTTCTTCTTTGTTCTCCTCGTTCGAGGAACAGCTCTCAAACGAGAGGGCTACTGCCAATATCGCAGCAGCTAAAGCAAGTTTTTTCATCGGTTGCTCAGGTATTATTTTTTTGTTTATTTTTCAGTTCAAGGGCCCGGCGTCGCAGACGCGGCAGGTCATGGGCATGACCCGGCCGAAACGGACCGCGGTTAAAGAATATCTGCTTCACGGCTATCAGCCCGATGGCTATAAGAAGCAGCAAAAAAGCCAAAAAAAGCGTGGCATACAATGCGTTCATACTCCTGTCGACTGATTTTCTCCGCAAATATAAGAAAGTTATACGAATTTTTTGTGAGTTTTCATTTTTATTTTGTAACTTAGCCGTATCAAAACTCAAATTTTAACAGAATTTTTAAATCCCAAAGATATTTTAAACGTTTATTATGGAAGTTAAAGACCTTCAGCCCAAGGCGGTCTTCGAGATTTTCGACCAGATTACGAAAATCCCCCGCCCCTCCAAGAAGGAGGCTAAAATCCGCGAGTTCATCCTGAATTTCGCCGCCCAGCACGGTATCGAGGCTCACGCCGACGAGATCGGAAACGTAATCCTCCGCAAGCCCGCAACACCGGGTTACGAGGGGGCTCCCACTGTGATCCTCCAGGGCCACATGGACATGGTCTGCGAGAGCGACCACCCCGGATTCGACTTCGAGCATGAACCCATCCAGACCGTTGTCGACGGCGAATGGGTCCGCGCAAAGGGCACAACCCTCGGCGCCGACAACGGTATCGGCGTGGCTGCCGCTCTGGCTGTCCTCTCCGACGATACCCTCAAGCACGGTCCCCTCGAAGCGCTCATCACCATGGACGAGGAAACCGGCATGACCGGCGCAAACAACCTCAAGAAGGGTGAACTCAAAGGCTCCATCCTCATCAACCTCGACTCTGAGGACGACGCCGAGGTGTTCGTAGGCTGCGCCGGCGGTATCGACACCGTCGCCACCTTTAATTATAAGCGCTCCTTCGCTCCCGTCGACTACCACTACTTCCTTATGGACGTACGCGACGGTCTCGGCGGCCACTCCGGCGGCGACATCCATCTGGGCCGCGCCAACGCCAACAAGCTCATCGCCCGCTTCCTCTTCTCCCTGATGAAGAAGCATGAAGAGGTTTCCCTGGCCGAAATCGACGGCGGTAATCTCCGCAACGCCATTCCCCGCGCCGCTCACGCCGTATTCGGCGTTCACACCTCCCGCAAGGAGAGCGTAGTGGCCGACTTCAACAAGTATGTGGCCGACATCGAGAAGGAATACAAGGGGCTGGAAGTCAACCTCAAGCTCACTCTCGAAACCGTCGAGAAGCCCGACTTCACCGTCGACAGCGAAACCTCCCGCCGCCTGATTGAAGCACTCTACTGCGCTCCTCACGGAGTTCAGTCCATGAGCCGCGACATGGAGGGCCTCGTCGAAACCTCCACCAACCTCGCTTCCGTGAAGATGAAGGAGGGCGACCGCATCCTCGTCACCACCTCGCAGCGCTCCTGCGTCGACTCCCGCAAGTACGACATCGCCAACCAGGTCGAGGCTGTCTTCCTCCTGGCCGGTGCTACTGTAGAGCACGGCGACGGCTATCCCGCATGGACCCCGAACCTCGACTCCCCGATCATGAAGATGGCTTCCGACGCTTACGAGGAACTCTTCAACGTGAAGCCCGCCATCAAGGCTATCCACGCCGGTCTGGAGTGCGCTCTGTTCCAGCAGAACTATCCGGAGCTCGACATGGTATCCTTCGGCCCGACCCTGAAGGATGTTCACTCCCCCTCGGAGCGCATGCACATCCCCGCCGTTGACCGCTTCTACAAGCAGCTCAACCGCACCCTCGAGAAGGTCGCAGAACTGAAGAAATAATATCCCGTCATCAACCCTGCGCCGGAGCATTCCATGTCCGGCGCAGGGTTTTCCTCTAATCCATGAAAGCTTCCAAGCCCCTCTGGGCAGGTGCTATGCTGGTTGCTGCCGCCGTCACCGCTCAGGACAACGTCTCCGACACCATCGTCGGGCCTCCGCCGTTGCCCCATGACCCGGTGCAGCCCGGTATCCCGATTCCGAGCCCCGACAACTTTCCCGAACCGCTGGATCTGCCCCATCTCAGCTGGGCCGACTCCATCCGTCTGTTCCCTCTGGAGCACAGCGACGACGAGAAGTACCTGAAACTCACCGAAGACGACTACCGCGAAGTAGCTGAAGAGCTGGGTGTTGAGGTCGCCGCAATCAAGGCGGTGGTCGACATCGAAGCCGGGAAGGCCCACGAAGGGTTCTATATGCCGGGGAAACCGCTGATCAACTTCGACCTGGCGATGTACAAACGCTTCGCTCCCAAAAACGGCGTTTCGCTCGCCAAGGCACGCAAAAAGTCGCCGGTGATTTTCCGAAGCCCCGACATCCGCCGTTACGGCAGCTATCAGGCCGCCCAGTGGGCACGCCTCGAAGCCGCCCGCGCCTTCGACGACAGTTCGGCACTGGAATCCTGCTTCTGGGGGATGTTTCAGATCGGCGGCTTCAACTGGAAGCTTTGCGGCTGCGCCACAGTGCAGGAATTCGTGGAGCGCATGAGCAAGTCCGAGCGCGAGCAGCTCGAGCTCTTCGCCGCCCTCATCCGGCAGTGCGGCATGCTGGAACCCCTGCAAAAGAAACAGTGGCTGGCCTTCGCCCTCAAATACAACGGCCCGCGCGCCCGCTCCCGCGGCTACCACACCCGCATGGCCGCCTCCTACGCCCGCCACTCCAAACCATAGCCCCCGCCCCCCACTTCCCCATCCCCGGGCTTTCCACCCGCGGCTCGGTACTCGCCACCCCACACCCGGGCTTTCCGCCCCTTTTTTCCCATCCTTGATTTTAAGCAAAAACCGCAGGTTTTTGCAACTGTTGTCAAAGCCTGCGGCTTTGACTTTCCACCCCGCCCCCGGCTCCCCCGGGCTCCCCACTCCACCCCACCCAATGCAATCATTTCTCCAAGAATACAATCTCACCGGCCTGGCGCTGGGACTTTGCGCCTTCCTGATTATCGGCCTGTTCCATCCCCTGGTAATCAAGGGGGAATACTACCTCGGCGTCCGCTGCTGGTGGCTCTTCCTGATCGGGGGCATCAGCTTCGGCACCGCCTCCGTGCTCACCACCGGATTCTTCCTCCAGACCCTGCTTGCCGTTCTCGCCTTCTCATGCTTCTGGAGCATACTCGAAGTCTTCGAGCAGCGCGAACGAGTCCGCAAAGGCTGGTTCCCCGCCAACCCCCGCCGAAAACAAAAAAGCTAACCCCTCGATAACAAACTTAGCTAAAATAGCTAATATAGCTAAAATAGCTATGATAGCTAAATTAGCTATGATAGCTAAATTAGCTGAAATAGCTACCCCCTGATTTCCCGGTTTTCAAAAAATAATTTGGCAATTTAAAAAAATAAGGCTATCTTTGCGGTGGAGTTCCGAGAACTCCACCTTTTATTGCAAATTTAAGAGTCTTGCCTGCTAAGTCAGCGGGCAGGCGCTTTCTTTTTTTATGTTAATTCAATAAAATTTCAATATCATGGCTGTTACTTTCATGACCAAAGACGGCTATAAAAAGAAAATGGAGGAAATCGCCTACCTCGAAAGCGTAGAGCGTCCCCGTGTTTCTGCCGCAATAGCCGAAGCCCGCGACAAGGGCGACCTTTCTGAAAACTCCGAATACGACGCTGCCAAAGAGGCTCAGGGCATGCTCGAAATGAAGATAGCTAAGCTCAAGGACCTCGTTGCTAACGCCCGTATCATCGACGAGAGCAAACTTTCGACCGACGAAGTTGCCCTCATGTCGAAGGTGACAATGAAAAACATCGCCAACGGCATGAAAATCGAATACACCATCGTGGCCGACTCCGAAGCAAACCTCCGCGAGAAGAAAATCGGCGCCTCCACCCCCATCGCCCAGGGCCTGCTCGGCCACAAGAAGGGTGAAGTGGTTGAAATCAAGGTGCCTGCCGGCATGATGAAGTTCGAAATCATGGAAATCTCCTTCTGACAATGGCAACGCTCTTCTCACGCATCGCCTCCGGCGAAATCCCCAGCTACAAGGTAGCCGAGGACAAGGACCACTTCGCTTTCCTCGACATCAACCCCGTGCATCCCGGCCACGTGCTGGTGATTCCCCGCAAGGAAACCGATTATATCTTCGACCTCTCCGACGAGGAGCTCGCCTCGCTGATGATTTTCGCAAAGCGCGTCGCCAAGGCCCTGAAGAAAGCCATCCCCTGCACAAAGGTCGGCATCACCGTGATCGGTCTCGACGTGCCCCACACCCATGTGCACCTCGTGCCGATGACCAAGGGTGACGACATGGACTTCTGCGGCACTAAGCTCACACTCCCCAAAGAAGAGATGGAGGAAATCGCCGCCAAGATCGCCAAAGAATTTGAATAATTCAGCTCCTCAGCGCATCGAAAACAACATTTCGCGTCTAATCCGATTACATTAATGAAATCACTCAGATTTTGCGGACTTTTAGCCGGCGCAGCGCTTCTGCTTGCCGGCTGTTCCGAGAAAAAATGGACCGCTGAAGGCACAGTCAGCGGCGCCGAGGGCAAATCGCTGATCCTGGAGGCTCCGAACGCCGCCGGCGGATGGTATCCTCTTGACACTGTGGAGATTGACAAAAACGGTGAGTTCTCCGTCGAGGCTCTCCCCTTCGGTCATCCCGAGCTGCTCCGCCTGAATCTCGGCGGCAATGTAGCCTACTTCCCGGTCGACTCCCTCGAGACGGTGACTATCACCGCCGACGCCGCTTCGTTCGGCAACGCCCGGCTGTCCGGCTCCCCTTCGGCCGAAAGCATGCAGCAGGTCAACGACCTGATTGCCAAGTCCATTAAAGCCAACGGCGCCGAGAACGTGGCCTTCGACATGGACCTCAAGCGCCAGCTGGCCGAGATTGTGCTCCGCGCCCCCGCCGACATCGTCTCCTATTACATCATCTTCCACTCGGTCGGCGGCAACCGCCTCTTCTCCCCGATGGAGAAGTCCGACCTGCGCATCATCGGCGCCGTGGCCAACAGCTACACCCAGTTCCGCCCCTCCGACCCGCGCACGCAGCTGCTGAAAGACCTCTACCTCTCGAGCCGCCGCGACCTCGGTCTGGCCCGCGCCGACACCCTCGCTGTCACCCCCATCAAGTTCCCGGAAATCAAGCTTTTCGACGAGAAAGGGAAGGAACAAAGCCTCACCGCAGCCGCCTCGAAGGGCAACGTAGTCGTGCTCTGCTTCACCGCCTACACCGCCGAAGGCTCCACCGCCCTCAACGTCGAGCTGAACAAAGTCTGGACCGCTCACCGCTCCCAGGGCCTCGACATCTTCCAGGTAGCCCTCGACGATGACGAATTCCAGTGGAAACAGTCGGCCAAAAACCTCCCCTGGACCACCGTCTACAACTCCCCGAAGGCCGGCGCAGAGGTGCTCGTGAACTACAACGTTCAGGCTCTCCCGGCCCTCTACATCTTCAGCCGCGAGGGCGACCTCGTGGAGCGTGTTGAGAACCCCACCCGTCTGGAATCCGCTGTCAGCCGTTATCTCTAAGATTCAATACGAACTAAAAGGCCCGGTGCATTGGCTTCACCAACGCACTGAGCCTTAATTTTAACGCATTGAGCCTTAATTTTTTAAGTGCATGAAAATTTTATTGCTAGGCGATGCCTCCAACTGTCATTGCGCCCTGGCTGCCGGACTCCGCGCCAAGGGCTGCGACGTCACACTCATGTCGGATGGTGGCGGCTTCATGCACACCGACCGCGACATCGACGTTTCGCGCCATCTCCCCGGCAAATTCGGCGGCCTTGAGCTCTGGACACGTCTGCACACCACCCTCCGGCCCCGCCTTAAAGGCTACGACGTGGTCGCCGTGACCAACCCGGTGTTCGTGAGTCTGCGCCCCGAGCGGCTCCGACCCATCTTTTACTGGCTCAAGGAGCACAACAAACGGATTTTCCTGACCGCTCTCGGCACCGACCCGGCGCTGATCGAGGAGTGCATGGACCCGGTTAACGGACTGCGTTACAGCGAGTTCCGCCAGCAGGGGCAGCCCGGTCCGGAGGCCGTACGCAAAGCCGAGGACCTGAAGATCTGGATGTCGGCGCCGCTGAAACCCTGGTGCGATGAATTCTACTCGCAAATCGACGGCGCAGTGACGGTTCTCTACGAATATCAGCGCTCAGTGGCGCGCCGTCTCCCGCCCGAAAAGATTCATTACGGCGGCATACCTATTGATGTTCAGGGGATTACACCCGTCGACATTCCCGCCAACCCTTCCCCGATAAGAATCCTGCTCGGACGGCACCGCCACCGTCAGACCGTAAAAGGTACCGACCGGATGGAAATCGCCCTTCGCCGCGCTATGGAGATGCTCCCCGGCCGCGCGCAGATGGAGCTGATCGAGAATGTCCCCTACAAGGAATATCTTCAGCACATCCGCTGCTCGCATCTCGTTTTAGATCAAGCATATAGCTACACCCCCGCCACCAGCGCCCTGCTCGCGATGGCTCACGGCATCCCCGTCGTCAGCGGCGGCGAACCGGAATTCTACGACTTCATCGGACAGCCTGCCACTCCGGGCGTAACACCCTGCGGCATAGGCGCTGACGGCACCGGCTTCATCCCCGGCGACATCGACCCGCTGCGCCCCGTAATCAATTGCCCGATCGACGTCGACGGCATGACCGAAATGTTCTGCCACATCCTCCGTCACCCCGAAATCCTCGCCCCGCTGGGCCGCGCCTCCCGCACCTTCGTGGAGCGCCACAACGCCGCCCCGCTCGTAGCCGAACGTTTCCTCCGGGCCTGGGCATAAACGCAATTAATAAAAGCAATTGAATATCTACAGCCAATGAGAAAACATATATCTCCACTTAGAAAACATCTATATGCTGCCCTAACGGCTCTTATGATAGCTCCAACCGCGATGGCGGAGGGTGCTAAACTCTCGGGTATTGTGCTCGAGCAGGGACACAGCGGCAACGACATGGGCACGTATGCCTTTGACGGTAATCTATCTACCTGTTTCTTCGGCCTGCGCTCCGGCGACTACTCCCGCCCCTGGGTTGGTCTTGACCTCGGCGAACAATATGTGATTGACAAAATCAACTTCGCCCCGTCCTCTTCATCAAAGAGCTGCTCCCGTCTGGCAATCTTTCAGGGTGCCAACAAAGCGGACTGGTCAGATGCAATGCCCATAGCAATGGTGCCGGTGAACGGACCCCAGCCGGGACAGTTCTACACCATCCCGGTAGAGGTGAGTCGCGGTTTCCGCTACGTTCGCATGGTTGGAGCCGGCGGGGCCCAGCAGAACGTCGCCGAGATTGAATTTTATGGCACAAAAGGCACCGGCGATGACTCCAGATTCTTTCAGGTCACCAACCTTCCGACCGTGGCGTTCAACACCCCGGATATGGCCGAGATTACCTCCAAAGATGACAAGCATCCCAATTCGCAAATTTATGTCATCTACGACAACGGCACCAAGATTCTGGACAAAACCGGACAGATGAAGGGCCGCGGCAACAACTCCTGGAGTTACCCCAAAAAACCTTTCCAGATTAAATTCGACAAGAAACAGCAGATTCTCCCTGACGCCCCGTCGCAGTGCAAAAAGTGGACTTTGATCAACAACTATGGCGACAAGACCTTGATGCGCAACAAGGTGGCCTTCGATATGAGCCGCGAGGCCGGGCTTGCATACACCCCTTACTGCCGCTTTGTCGACGTTATCTACAACGGTGAATATGAGGGCACTTACCAGCTGTGCGACCAGATTGAGGTGAACCCCGGCCGAGTGGAGGTGACCGAGATGGAACCGACCGACATTTCCGGCGAGGTTCTCACCGGCGGTTATCTCCTTGAAATAGATGCTTATGCCTACGACGAAGCATCCTGGTTCGAGAGCAATCGAGGAATCCCCGTCACTATCAAGTCGCCCGACGAGGACGAAATCACCCCCCAGCAATCCGCCTACATCAAAAACCATTTCCAGCAGATGGAAACGGCTCTCTGGCGCTCGAACTTCACCAACCCCGAGACTGGCTACCGCAAGTACATGGATCTCGAGAGCTTCCTGCGCTATTTCATTGTCTGTGAGCTTGATGGCAACACAGATTCATTCTGGAGCACCTACCTCAGCAAGGAACGCGGTTCAGAGAAATTCATCTTCGGACCGATTTGGGACATTGATCTCGGCTTCGAGAACGACAATCGCACATACCCCATCAACAATCTCCCCGATTTCATCTATGCTACCAACGGTTCGACGGCCAACGGTATGAGGGATTTCATCAACCGCATCGTCAAGCATGACCCGGACGCCAAGAATCAGCTCTCCGAGATTTGGTCGCGGATGCGCAAATTCGGCAATTTCAACGCAGCGTATTTCAATGCCAAGGTAGACGCATACAGCAGCGAACTATATGAGTCGCAGCGACTTAACTTCGTGCGCTGGCCAATACTTTCCGAGATGGTACATCAGAATTACCAGGCAACCGGTTCCTATGACACCGAAGTTGATGTGGTGAAGCGCTACATTACGGCCCGTTTCGAGCGCCTTGACCAGCTCATCGGCATCGTTGATGTCGACGACAGTCACGTCACTCTTCCCGCAGACGACGCCGACGCCGCGAGCGAAACATATTACACACTTGAAGGCATCGCCCTTCCCTCGCGACCTATCTCCCCCGGCATCTACATCCGCCGTCAAGGCTCCCGCATCGACAAAATCCTCATCAACTGAGCCTAAACTCCTCAGCTGATTCAACTTCCGCAGCGGATTCAACTTTCGCAACTCAATGTTGCAAAGATAACACATCTTCTCAAGAGGGTGTATCAAAATTGATTATTTGTAGGGACATACCTTTGGCATGTAAACTTAATCACCTGATTTCCAGATATCACGTGCCAAAGGCACGTCCCTACGTTATGGTAAATATCAATTTTGATACACCATCGTTATTTCAGTAAATCCGGGCGGAGGAGCCGGGTGCGCTCCAGCGACTGCTCATGGCGCCACTGGGCGATTTTGGCCTCATGGCCCGAAAGGAGGATATCAGGGACCCGCCACCCTTTGTATTCCGCCGGACGGGTGTAATCGGGCGCCGACAGGAGCTGGTCCTGGAAGGAATCGCTGAGTGCCGACTGTTCGTCGCCAAGAACGCCGGGAATCAGGCGGACAATGGCGTCGGAGATGATGATTGCGGGAAGTTCCCCCCCGGTCAGCACGTAGTCGCCGACCGAAATCTCGCGGGTGATGAGGTGCTCGCGCACACGGTAATCCACCCCTTTGTAATGCCCGCAGAGGATGATGATATTGTTCAGGAGCGACATCGAATTGGCCATCGGCTGGTCGAACTGCTCGCCGTCGGGCGATGTGAAAATCACCTCGTCGTAATCGCGTTCAGCCTTCAGCGCGCTGATACAGCGGTCGATAGGCTCGACCTGCATAACCATGCCAGCCTCGCCGCCGAAGGGGTAATCGTCGACTTTGCGATGCTTATTGGTGGTGTAATCGCGCAGATTGTGGACATGGAATTCAGCCAGCCCCTTGGTCTGAGCGCGTTTGAGGATGGAGCACCCCAGCGGGGACTCGAACATTTCAGGGAGTACGGTGATTATATCGATTCGCATAATTCTTTGATTCACAGAGGGTAAAACGGAAGCCGGCGCCGCTCATGGCGAGGAGCGGACTCAGGTCAGGAGATGGGGCTGATGGAGAATCTGCATGGCGAACTGGTCGCGGAGCACGCTGCCGCCGACGGAGGTCACGGGCTTAGTGGTATCGATTGCAATTTCAGCAATGGGAAGCGGGCAGCCGACAATCTTGTTCCAGACATAGATTTTCGAGGTCAGGGCCTTGGCGTCGTAGAGTATCAGGGAGCGGCTTGTGTGACTGTGCAGATACTCGTAGATCATCCTCTGCTCCGACTTCTCGTCGCCCGATTCGGAGAGATCCGAGAGCTGGAGCACCGCGATTCGCGGCGGCAGGGTGACATCGAGATGCGGCAGCGTCTTGATGATGTGAGCCTCAGTTTCACACATGATGGTGTACAGCTTCTTGCAGATGCCCGTCAGATGCTCGGCGGTGGCGTCCTCGTCGGAGATGACCTGCTGCCACGCCCAGGCTGTGTAATGCGGCGAGCGGGTAGAGTTTTCAATCTCCATCGGGCGCACGGCGTTCATCACGGCGAACACCCCGAAGCCGGGAGCGATGTCGTAGCGCACCAATTGTGTGCGGAGCCAGCGGTTCAGTCCGTTGACAAGCTCCACCTCCTGTCCGGTGCCGGGAAGACGAAACCGGATGGCTTCGCCCGGGTCATTAAGACCCGACCCCACAGGCACATACAGCGGCGGCGTTACGCGACGCAGCGAAAACTCCTCGGCTAAACGCGGCTCGATGAAGCGCTTGATTTGCGAAAAGGCAATCTCCGCCGTCTCGCGAAGCAGCCGTGGTTTGAATGGTGCCATATCAGAACTTAAAGGAGATTCCGGCCAGGCCGGTGATTCCCTGAGCGGGGATTTCGAAGATTCCCAAATTGCGGTTGTTCAGAATGTTATCGACGCGCAAGAATACCGAGAACGCCGGGGTGAAGCGGTAAGAGGCTCCGGCCCAGAGATTCGTGAGCGTTCCGAGGTCCACTTTAACATCGCGGCCGTAAGAATTGAACTGAGGTCTGTCGTATCCTTCAGCAATCACTTCTTCTTCAGCCGTGGCGAACGAGCGGTCCATGCGGGCGGTGAAACCGACGCTGACATCCAGCGGATCAATAGGATGCACGGTCGCCGAAGCCCCGATTACACTCTTTGCACGGTCGGCCCAGTAAAGCCAGCTTTTCTTATTGCCGTCACCGAGGGTTCCCTCGTAGCTCAGGTCAAGTTCAAGCAGCTTGCGGTACTTCCAGTTGATTTTCGCACCGACTTTCCAGCTGCGGAGGTCTTCGGGCATGAACAGGTTGGCCCGACCGACGCCATCGCGGGCTCCGAGAGGCATCAGCCAGTCGTTGGCAGCTGCATAATCAGCTGTCAATGTAAGAGATGCGCCGTAGAACGGGCCTACGCGCAGCCCTACCTGGCCGGTTATGGCAACGTTCGAGAACTCGTAGCCCATTCGCATATCGGTGTAACGCGAAATCTGGAATATCTCCTCCAAGGTATTGGTGTTGACACCCCCGCCGAACTTCACCCAGAGGCCGAAGCGGGCGTCGGGATTCAGTCCGAGGAGAACGTCGGGAGCCACATGGAGGGTCTTGCCGGAGTTCGATGAGATGCCGAAGCGGGCACCGAAGCGGCCGGTGAAGATTCCGGAGTTATATTCAGCAGCGGGAGTGATGTCAATCTGCGCCATGTTGCGGCTCTCGCCAAATGGCAGATTCCACCCTTTTGCCGAATATGCCATGAAATCCGAGCCTGTGCGGAACGAATTGTAATGCAGCACTTTGCCTTCGACATTCAGCGATACGGCAGCTGCATCGTTGACCTGCTCGCGAATCATGCCGTTGAAATCAATCACCGACTGGGAAGCCGACGGCGCGGTGGTCCAGATTTCCGGTTCAACGGTTTCATCGACATAATGCTGATAATCGACGCGGGGAACTTTCCCGTTGGCGAAGCGGCTGAATCCGGCGCCGACGGCGTAGGTCAGATGGTCGGAATAGCGGCCGTCGAACCCGGCGCCTAATTTGAAGCGGAAGTTGTGGACTCTCTTAAGACCTTCTTCATACCAGCCTATTCCTCCACCCGGTTGAGCATCGGGATTCGGCGGAAAATTATCCCCGTCGGGGATTCTCAGCGGGTCGAGATACCCATTGACCTCAGAGTCGACATTCCAGTTGGAATAAACTCCGGAAGCACTGATTTTCAACGTGTTGTAGCTATTGAAACGGTGGGCGAAATCCACGCCGAAAGCCAGGTCGAGGCTCTTGAATTTCTCATCTTCAAGCACCCCGGCCTCCGGACCGCCCTTATACTGCCGGTTGTCGCCCTGCAGCCAGATATTCAGCGAGTTGGCCTCATCGGCGAGGATAGCGTAGCCGGCCGAAACCGCAGCGTCGACGGTAGGAAAATAGCCCAGGTCGAGGTAGCCGCGCCAGGGGGTCGCGGCAAAGACCGGCTCGGTATTCGCGGGCTCCAGACGGAAAAGCACCGGCGAGAGCGCCGAATGGATGGAATTCCCCTGCATCTTCATGTTGATGGTGCGGGTCTGGGGTGTTTTTACCTCCGGATAGACTGTCGGACGGGCGGCTGCGCGCTGCTCGGGCACGATGTCGCGGTCGATGGTAATCTCTTTCTCGAGCGACTGGGCCGCCCCGATGGCCGGAACCATCAGAAGCGCCAGCGGAAGGATATATGCTGTTTTCATTTGCTCAAACGGGTTTCAATCATCTGGAAAATGTCAGTCTCTTTGCCGGGATAGTTCTCGCGGAGCGACTTCAGATACTCGTCGGCCTCGAAGGTGTTCCCCTTGGCGCGGTGAATGTCGCTCAGGAGGATGAACCCGCGGGCGAGCCAGTATTCATGCGGGGTGTTCGAGTCGATCAGGGCGTTGACCTGCTTCAGGGAGGCGTCGCGCTTGCCGGAGTCGAACAGCTCCTGAGCGTAATAGTAGGCGGCCTTTGCTCCGGGGAGGGTCTCGGGGCGCTGGGCAAGTTCCGACAGGATGTCGGATGCCTCGGTCTTGTTGCCGGCCGACTGCAGTGCTATTGCCTTGGCCAACAGCACTTCACGGCGTTCCTCTTCGCCAAGCGAGGAGCTGCTCAGCAGCTGCGAGGCGATTTCGAGGACCTCATCGTTGTTGCCCATGTCGCGGCTCAGACGGAGCACACCGAGGCGGGCGCGGTTGACGTCGATCGGGTTCGACGATTTCTCGGCAAGCATACGGTAGGCGGCGAGGGCTTCGGGTGCCTTACCCTCCTTTTCGCGGAGCTCGGCGAGAATTGCAAGGGCACTAACGGCCTCCTTCGATTCGGGATAGGAGCCGATTAGCTCGTCGGCCAGGCGGATGGCATCGGCGTTGCGGCCGTTCTCATAGGCCTTCTCGACCCCTTCAAGCTGCAGCGCAACCAGCTCGGACTCATCCATTTTCGGCGCGTCAGGTACCGTGGCGAGGAAGTTGGCGTATGTGCTGACCTCACCCATGTCGGCGTAGACGTGCTTGAGGTCTTCGGCGGCCGCACGGGCCTCGTCGGAGGTGGGGTATGTGCGGATCACATGCTTGTAGCTCTCGATGGCAACGTCGCGCTGGCCGTTGTTGAGCTGGGCGATGGCTTTCAGCAGCGCCCCCTGACGCCCCTGCGGGGTGGAGGGGAAACGCTTGGCCAGAGAGGCGTAGGTCGAGATAGCACTCTGGTTGTCAGCGAGTTCAGTATAGCTTTCACCGGTCTCGAGCATTGCTGAGGGGAGCAGTACGGAGCTCGGGAAACGGCGCATCATCTCGGCGAGGCCGTCGATTTTGCCCTGATGGTCGCGGCGGAGCCCCTTGATGATGGCCTGCTGGAACATCGGGTAGTCGGCGGCGTTCGGAGCAGCCTTGATTGCTGCGGAATAGTCGGTTTCGGCGTCGGTGAAGTCGGAGGTATAGTAGCAGGCATCGCCGCGGCGGTTCAGGGCGTCGGCCCGGAGCGCACGCACATCAGCGGGAGTGCTGTTGTTCAGCGATTTGAGGAATTTCGTCAGGTAGTCCTTGGCCGAGGGGAAATCCTTCAGGGCGAACTTGGCGTAAGCCATGTCGTAGAGGGCCAGGGAATGGTTTTTGTTGCCCGAGGGGGTCTCCTTGAGGAAGCGGTTGTAGGAGGTTACAGCCTTGGAGTAATCCCCCTGGCGATACTGTGCTTCGCCGAGCCAGAGGTTTGATTCTGAGGCGGTTTCGGCGGAAAAACGACCCAGCGAGCGGGCCTCCTGAAGCAGTTTCTCAGCTTCGGCGGCTCGGCCTGAACGGAGCTGGCGCGTACCGTAGATAAACAGCACCTGCTGTTTGGCGGCTAAGATTTTGTCGTTCGGGCGCTTGATGTTGTTGATGGCGTTCAGCGCCGCGGCGTAGTTGTTGTCGGTGATGTAACCGTTGATAATGTAGTCGGCGACCTCCGGGGCGCGCTCGGAGTCAGGGTATTTGGCCAGGAAGTTCTCGAACTGAACGACCGAGGAACCGAAGGGAATCTTTCCGCCGCGGCCCGAGGCTACGGCGTAGTTGTATGTCGCGGCTTCGGAGGTGGCGTTGTCGAAGTCCTTGTGGATTGCCTGGCTGAGCGCCATGAGGGCGGCGTCGAAATTATCAAGCTGCATATAGCTCTGGCCGATAAGCAGATAGGCCGACTGGCCCATGGCATTGTCCTGCTCAACAACCGGGGTCAGCAGCCTGATGGCGTCCTCGTAACGGCCACCGTCGTAGGCGTCGAGGCCGAGGATGTAGAGCGCCGAGGCGACAGGCTCGCTGACCAGCGTCTTATACTGGCTCAGGAGTCCTACGGCACCGTTCATGTCCCCCTTGGCGTAGAGCGACTCACCGGCAATTCGGAGCATTTCGGGTAGATATTCCGCAGGGCAACCACTGGTAATCAGGCTGTTGGCCTGACGGTAAGCTTCGTCCCAGTTCCCTTTGCCGTACTGCAGCTGCGCCATATAATATGGTGTCATCCGAGCCGGACTGGACTGGTCGACGCGGACTTTCCGGAACCCCTCGAGGGCCTTGTCTGTGCGGTTGTTGACATAGTCGACATAGGCCAGATAGAAGCGGGCGGAGTTGGCCGCCGGGGTGTAAACCAGGGGATTCAGCAACCCCACGGCCTCGTCGTAGCGGGCGAATTTCAGCAGGCAGTAGGCCTCGCGGAGCGCTTTTTCCTCGGCGTCGGAGGGGTTGAGCGCCTGAGGGTTAACCGACTGATACACAGTCAGCGCACCGGCGTAGTCGGCTTTGTCGAACAGACATCCGGCGAGCCCCAACAGAGCCCGCTCGCGCAGCGGCGATGCCGGATAGCGGTTGAGAAAGTCGGAGAACATCGCGGCGGCGTTCTCCTCGGGGAGATGGGCGCAGGCCGTAGCCAGCTCAAACTCAACGGCTTCGCGTTCCGGAGTGTTCTTGGGTATGGCTACGAGCGAACGGCGAAGCTGGTCTACAGCGCCGCGGTAATTTTGGTCGGACATCATCAGCGACCCGCGCTCGGCGTAGCCCGGGGCGGTGGGGAGGTTGACCACACAGCCCGTGCTGCGGGCGTCGGTCATTGCCTCGAGCATATCGGCGGCTGAAAACTGAGGGATTGCCAGAGCCATTGCGGCGGCACAGAGTCCCGGAAATATTTTCATTTATCGTTATTTTTATCGAAGTAATTCCAAAAAAGCAACCAAACCGGCTTGCGTAGCCATTAGCTTAGCCATCAGCTCTTAACCGGGCTGCCAGGCTCTTAACCGGGCCGTCAGGCCCGTATTCTGGAGAATGCCCTGGAATGGCCCTATCGGTTTCGACTGCTTTTTTGTTACTGTTTCGCCGGCTTGCCGGCAGTGTATATTGTGCAGACCCCGAAGGTCAGGCGCCTCAGCGAGGGCCCGGAGAGCCCGGCGCCGGTCATCAGGGCGAGCATCTCCCCGCCCTGCGGCATTGCAGCGATGGAGGCGGGCAGATATGAGTAGGCGCTCCGGTCTTTCGACACCATGCGCCCCACCAGCGGTATGATCCCGCGGGTGTAGAGCTTATAGAAGGGCTTCACCACGGGATTCGTCGGCGTGGAAAGCTCTATAACATAGAGTTTTCCGCCGGGACGCAACACGCGCGCCATTTCGGCATATCCGCGGTCGAGGTGCTCGAAGTTGCGGACCCCGAAGGCCACGGTCACGGCGTCGAAACTGTTGTCGGCGAAGGGGAGCTTCAGACAGTCGGCCTGCCGGAAGGCGATACGGTCCGTCAGACCGGCGTCTTCGACCTTTTTCCTGCCGACGGCCATCATACCCTCCGACAGGTCAATGCCGGTAATCCGGCAGCCGGGAATGGCCCGCGCCAGCTGGATGGCCATGTCGCCGGTGCCGGTGGCGACATCGAGAAGCGTCGCGGGGGAGTCGGCGGCGATTGCCTTCACCACCTTCCTGCGCCATCCGCGATCCACCCCGAAGGTCATGGCCCGGTTCATAAAGTCATAGGCGGGGGCGATGTTGTCGAACATCGCCTCCACCTGCTTTCCTTTCGGGTCATCGTGGCCGTAGGGGGTTATTTTCTCTGCTTTTATTTGCAAAATATCAGGCTTGGAGTTCGGCGAGGCAGTCGAGGAGGTTCTTCTCGATGCGAGCGGCGAGGTTATCGGAAGGAGCGGGCTGGAATTTGCGGCCGGTGATGTGCTCGTAGAGTTCGATGTAGCGCTGCGATACCTGCTCGCAGAACTCAGGGGTCATCTCGGGCACGGTCTGACCCTCTTTGCCCATGAAGTTATGGTCGATAAGCCACTGACGCACAAACTCTTTGGAGAGCTGACGCTGGGCTTCGCCCTTCTCGAAACGTTCCTGGTAACCCTCGGCGTAGAAGTAGCGCGAGGAGTCGGGAGTATGGATTTCGTCGATGAGGATGACCTTGCCGTCGCGCTTGCCGAACTCATATTTGGTGTCGACGAGGATCAGGCCCTTGTCGGCAGCCATTTCGGAGCCACGGGCAAACAGGGCGCGGGTGTAGGCCTCCATCTGCTTGTAATCCTCCTCGCTGACGAGACCCTGGGCGATGATTTCCTCGCGGGAGATGTTCTCGTCGTGACCTTCGGCAGCCTTGGTGGTCGGGGTGATGATAGGTTCGGGGAACTTCTGGTTCTCCTTCATACCCTCGGGGAGGGTGACGCCGCAGAGCACACGGTTGCCGGCCTTGTATTCACGCCATGCCGAGCCGGTGAGGTAGCCGCGGATAATCATCTCCACGGGGAAGCCATGGCAGCGGTAGCCGACGGTAACCATCGGATCGGGGTCGGCCAGACGCCAGTTGGGCACTATGTCGGCGGTCGACTCCAGGAAGTAGGAGGCTATCTGATTGATTACCTGGCCCTTGAATGGAATACCTTTGGGAAGGATCACATCGAAGGCCGAAATGCGGTCGGTTGCGACCATAGCAAGCAGATTGTCGTTGATGGTGTAGACGTCACGCACTTTGCCGTGATAGACAGCAGTCTGACCCGGCAGGTTGAAGTTGGTTTTCAGAAGAGTTTCCATCTTTTGCAGAAATATGATGAAGTTTTTATATATACGTTTGAAGCGGGCTTCGCAAAATCTACAATTGAAAGCGGCTTCCGCAAACTTTTTTGTTTCGGCTGCGAGCCTCAGCGAGCTTTTTGAAAGCGGGCTTCCGCAAACTTTTTTGTTCCGGCTGCGAGCTTCAGGCGTCGGCAGGCGGGGTGAAGGGAGCGGCAGCGGGGCCTTCGGCCTTAGCCCGGGCTTTGGCAGCTTCCTCGGCGGCGGCGTATGCCTCGACGATTCGCTGAACCAGCGGGTGGCGCACGATATCCTTCTTACCAAATTCCACCTTGCCGATACCCTTGACATCGCGAAGAATCCTCAGCGCCTGAACCAGACCCGACTGCACCGTCCGCGGAAGGTCGATCTGCGTGACGTCGCCGGTGATTATCATTTTGGCGTTCATGCCCATACGGGTAAGGAACATCTTAATCTGATGAGTGGTAGTGTTCTGCGCCTCGTCGAGCACAATCACGGCCTCGTTGAGCGTGCGGCCGCGCATGAAAGCTAAGGGAGCGATCTGAATCGTGTCGTTCTCCATATACTCCTTCAGCTTCATGGCCGGAATCATATCCTCGAGGGCATCGTAAAGCGGCTGCAGATAGGGGTCGATCTTGTCCTTCATGTCGCCCGGGAGGAACCCGAGCTTCTCGCCGGCCTCTACCGCCGGACGCGAAAGGATGATTTTCTTCACCTCGCGATTCTTCAGCGCACGGACCGCTAAGGCGATGGCAAGATAAGTCTTACCGGTACCGGCAGGCCCGAGGGCAAAAGTCAGGTCGTTGTGCATCACAGCCTCCACCATCTTCTGCTGGTTGAGATTGCGGGCCGAAATCGGCTTTCCGTTGACGCCATAGATAATCACGTCGTCGGCCTTGAGGTCGCGAGGCTCGTTACCCTTTATGACATCGAGGATCACCTCCTCCGTCAGCTTGTTGTACTTGGCGCAATACGCCTCGAGCTCCTTGATCTTCTTCTCGAACTCAGCGGTCTCGCTGTCGTCGCCGATAACCTTGATCACGGAGCCACGGGCAGTCAGCCTCAACTTCGGAAAAAGGTTGCGGATAAGCTGCATATTGGCATTATTGACCCCGTAGAAACTGACCGGATCAGCCTGGTCGATGATTACAATTCGTTCAATCATAGTTTATCACTGCAAAGTTACGGAATTTTGCTCAACCTCGTGCCATTCACCGCGGGAAATTTCACCCCATCCCACCTATTTTGTCTAATAATAACTATTTCCTCCCCTCTTCAGTTCAAAATCCCCTCCACCAAATCGTTCCTCACTTCCAGATTCCATTACATCTATAGTCCATGGGCGACCAAAGTCTCAAATACTTCGAAGACCACACTGCACTATTTCACATGGTTTTATACCCACAAACTGCACTAATTGACATATTTTGGGGTAATAGAACTGCACTAATTGACACTTTTGGCTATAACAAACTGACATAAGAAAATGAGGGTGTATCATATTGCAATACGATACACCCTCAAGGTTAGTAGGGTTTATTAGCCTGAGTGAGCGGCTGATAGAAGGGCTTTATCTACCCTCTGGAGGATTAGCGGACAAGGAGTTTGACGGAGCGGTTGGCGACGGTGGCGACGTAGAAGCCGGGGGCAACAGAGATGGTGGTCTCGGATTTGCCGATGGTCTGGGCTACGGTCTTGCCGTCGGCAGCAACGATGCTGATGGGGAGGCCTGCCGCGCCGCTGACAGTGATGGTGCCACGGCCGGCTGTCACACGGATTGCGGAGGCGCCGGGGAGGTCGATGCCGAGTTCAGTGACGTTGACGCTGACCTTTTCGGAGGGCATGGATTCGCCGCGGTCGTAGATGGCGGTGACAAGGTATTCGTAGGTGCCGCGCTCAGTAATCATGTCGGTGTAGCTGTTCTCGGCATAAACTTCGGTGTTAACTTTCGCGCCGTCGCGGTAGATGTTATAGCCGATCAGGCCGAGGGGAGCACCGCTTTCCTGCGAAACGAAGGTGACATCGTCGACATAGAAGCCGCCGCCCATCGGGCTGACGCAGTTGATTGCGAAGTAGACGGCCCCTTCGGGGATATCGTAGCTGTAAAGGGTATACTCGGCGGGAACAGCGTCGACCTTAGCGATTTCGATGAAGTCGTCGGGGTTCAGGCTGCCGGTGGAGTAGAGGAAGCGGAAGGATTCGCCGCCATCCTCCATCCAGAGACTCTTGGCGTAGAACGTAATGCTCTGTGCCATGCCGCTCAGGGCGGGGGAAATAGCCCAGTCGTCGTTTGCTTCGCCCGACATGAGGCCCCATGCAGCGAGGTAGCGGTTGCCGGAGTAGGCGACGTTACCGCTATACCACGATGCATCCTGCGGTCCGGGTTCAACGACGATGAAAGCCTTGGGAGCCTCGCCGTCAGCCATGTCGGCGGTAGTGAGCTGGTAGGTATTCTGACCGTCGCGGTCGATGAATGTCCAGTCGCCGTAGGTGGTGGCGAATGCTTCACCCTCCTCGAAGCTCTCGGTGGTGGGATCGCCTACGACTGCTGCGTCAGGTTCGTCCCATGTGAGTTCCACGCTACCCTCGGCAGGTGTGCCGCTGAGGTTCTTCGGGGTCGGGAAGTTGGGGAGGACTACGTTGACAGTAATCTCGTCGGTGACATTGTCGGCGACGTCGCTGTCGGCGTCATAGACGATGCAGGCCTTATAGGCGAGCGCAGGCCCGGAAAGAACGCTGACGGGGTCACTGAAAGTGAAGTAAACGACACCGTCCGAAGCAACTGCCTTGCCCGGTTGCCCGGCAATCTTCTCGCCGCCGCGGAGGAGTTCGACATTGTAGTCGGTGGCATCGAGCAGACCGTTGTTTTCAACCGAGAGGGTGACGAAGGCACTCTGTCCGGGTTTCACGTTGTCATTGGCTGTGAAGTCGAGAACCGAGAGGTTGTTGTCGTAGGTAGCGCCGACGCGGACTTTGTCGAAGGCGGTGAGGCTGTAGGATATAAGCTGAACGCGGATAGCCAGACTGAAATCGCCCTTGCCCTTAAGCGAGGCGAGCGACACGGAGCGGCGGGCGTATGTGCCGGGGTCGCATACCGTCGAGAGGTCGGCATCAATGTTGCCGACAACCTGATAGCCCTCGCCCCAGTCGGCGATAATCTCGATGGGGTTGCGGTTCTCATGGCCGGGCTGGCCGTCGAAGACATTCAGGAGCTTCATGGACAGGGTGGGATTCTCCACGTTGTCGAGGTTGAACTTGCCGAGAATCAGCGAAGAAGTCGTGCCGTAGGATCCGTCGCCAAGAGCAACGAAAGCAAGGAAACCGTCGTCGCCGTCGGCCGACTGATATGCCGATGCGGGATCGTCGCCATAGACGCTCCACATACCGCCGCCGTCAGCATCGAAGGTAGCGTAAGGATGGCTCCACGCGCCGCCGGTAAACGACTCGGCGTAGCTGTCGTAGGGCTTGCCGACGGGGAAAGGATTGATGAACGAGATGCTCGAACCGCGCATGTTGCCGGCCTGAACGCCGACCCAAGCCACAGACTGCTCCTCGGGGGTGCAGAGAGCGTAAGTTGCACTTGTCCCCTCGATGTCGGCGCTCTGCATGATAACAGAGGGTCCGTTGTAGAGGGTGTACTGAACATACTGCGAGGGGATTTCGCGGCCGGTATCGTCGAGGGTGACGGGATCCCAGGAGATATTGACTGTGCCGGTGTTGCCCTCTTCGGTCACAACGAGGTTCTGGGGTTTGGCAGGCACACCGATGCCGACATACTTGACGGTGCTGAAACCGAGACCTTCGCCGCAGTCGTTGAAGGCGGCGAATTCCCACATATAGTTGCCGCTCAGCCACGTTCCCGTGCCGATGACATCCTCGAATTCGAGCGATGAACCGGGAGCGGGATTCTCGAAGGTCTTGATAACCACGCCGCCACGCTTGACCTCAATCTTATCGATTGATTCCAGAGGATCGCCGACAACGGTGGTGGTCGGAGCGGTGAACTTCACCGTCATGTTGAACGAATCGTATTCGGGGGTGGTGATTTCGACGTCGGAAACTGCGGCGGGCATGGCGGCGTCGCGCAGACGGATTGTCATCACCTGGGCACCGTTGGAGTTGTCGGCCACGGCATGGATTCCGATGTAGCATTCGCCGTCGGTTTCGGGCGAGAACATGGTGGCCACGGGATTATTGGCGTAGTAAGCGATGCTATTCAGGGGAGCGATCTCGCCGGTCATGGCGGCTACGGTGTTGGTATTGCCGTATTTAACCTCGATTGAGGGGGGAGCTACAGCCGTACCGCCCATCGAGAACTGCGACATATCGCGGAACGTGATTTCGGCATAATACTGGTGGCCGGCCTCAAGGACAAGACCGGGGGTGAAGAACCAGTCGTCCATTTCTACAGCGTGGGTGTAGTTCATCAGAAGCATGCCGCCGGCGCCGTAGGTCCAGATGGTGTCGTCGTTATTGCCGTCGATATAGGTAATCAGGGCGGCGTTGGTGGAGAAATCGGTGCAGTAAGGCACCTTGTAGGAGCCGAGCGTGAAAGTCAGCGAACTGCCCCAGCCCGACTGTTTGTCGCCGTTCTCGGCATAGACAACATAGTGGTAGACAGTAGGTTCGGATGGGATCTCGATATCGTCGGTGACGGTACATTCCTTGATGTCCTCGGCAATGACAGCCCTGTCGGGGTAGCGGGTGACGGTGTAGGTTACATCGTCGGGATTCATATAGCCGCCGTCGACAGTCTCGGTGATGGGGTCCCAGGAGATGACCACGTGTCCGCCATCCTGCTGAATCTGCACGAACGGAATCTTGGGGGTCCCCTTGCCGATGAATGTGGTCAGGGAAGCCTCGGGCGATGTGCCGGCCTCATTGGAGAGGCTGACAGTGAACGAAGTCGAACCGGCGAAGGTCACTGTTACGTCAGCCTCGACGGTGGTGCCGACCTCGGCTGTGCCCTGGGCGTATGTCATATATCCACCCTTGACAGTCCAGTTGACGGAGCCCTCGGCAGGAGTGCCGTCGAAGCATACTGCCGGAATGTCAAAGATCACCTTGCCGGTGAGGGCACCTTCGGGGAAGTCGGCACGGAGATTGGCCGGAGCCTCGGGAGCCTTGTCAGCAGCCAGCGGAGCGCCGACAAACATGCCGAGCACATTCTGGGCGCCGTCGAAGTTCGTCAGTAGAGTAGCGGTGGCGGTGGCGGGATCGATGGCATAGAGCGCAGCCGAACCGGTATTGCACACGGCGCGGAGGATGCGGTCGCCGGCGGTGTCATAGCAGCAGCCGGCCATGTACTCCGAAGTGACGCCCGTGGAGCCCACGAGGGTCATCGCACCGGAAGTCCTGTCTACGGTGTATAGGTCACCGAGTGTGTCGATGGCGTAGAGCACACCTTCACCCGAGATCGCGCAGCCTCCCCAGGGACGGACAAGCTGGCAAACCGTGCTACGGGTAGCCTCGGCCAAGTTGGCGACACCGAACTCATAGGCCGTGGCATCGGCGTTGAGGAAGCATCCGTAGACCTCGTTGGTGACGGGGTCGTTCGCCATTGCCGACGAGAAGAGCGTAAAGTCATTGAGCAGCTTGTAAGAGGTCATCTGCCAGGTCGTCGAGTTGTAGCCATACATATAATTATAGGCCATCGTCGGCGAGAGTGCCATCTGGAACAACGAATAGTAGATGCCATTGGACTCAACGCCGCCCCAGCCGCCGTTCACCATGAGAGCAGAGGCCTGCGAGAAGGCTTGCCCAGCACGCATCGGAACATGGTACATATAGCCGCTGTAGCTGCCGGCTGCGGAGGGCACGAAGCCCAGCAGATTGAGGTCGCCGGGAGCCTTTTCGGGAACTCTCCACACCGTTTCGGAAACACTCGAGGTCATGGAGCCGAACATCGAGGAGATGGACGGGCGGGGCCTGATAATCTCGGCGCCCTGTGGGGCCGGCTGCATCAGTGCACCGGCAAACTGCTCGGCCGCGAGATTCCGCGGAGTATCGGCCCAGACAGCCGGGACTATTCCGAGACACAGTGCCATTGCGGCGACTTTCTTAAGGAATAAATTCATAATGTGATTGTAACAAGGATTTATATTGAATTATTTCACTTCAGAGGACAATCTCATTCCGTATTGTAAAAAACAAAGGTAATGATTAACAACGGAAAAATAAAATTAAATAATGTTACAATGCAAATTTCCCCCAGACAGCCCCTTCAGCTTCTAATTCCCACTGCTCTCTGCACCTCCCCACTGTCCACCCTCAATCCATGAAAATCGTCGGAAAAAACCATTGTTGTGAAAGGTGTACGTCAGTGTGGCAAAACAAGCAGTGTGATTGATTTCGCTAATCGTCACTTCAAGCATGTTGTATATCTTGATTTTCGCAAGAATGCATACCGATTGAGTGCAAGGCTATAACGGGTAATGCCAAATCGCTGCGGACGGTCCTCTCCCATCCTGAAAAATATAAGATAGCCAGCGCAATTAAATTCGGCAATTACAATGTGGGGCTAAAAGACAACATGCTTACCCTGCCATTGTATATGGCTTTTCTGCTCACCGACGTATAATTTCTGCTCACCGACGTATAAATTGCGCCCGGCTGCGCATCAGTCCATCCTCCGGGTAAACGGGTGATGGGAGCGTGTTAAGAGGAGGAGACGCGAGAGGGTTATTTGTGCCTTTTGACGGGGCGGATAGTGTCGGTGGGATTGGTGAGGGACGCTTTTTCCGCGACGGTCTTTGCGGAGGGGAGTGTGTCTTCAGAGGTGGATTTCGGAGCGGCGGGGGCATCCTTTTTCCCATCCTTTTTCCCGACGGGGCGAAACCAGCGGAATACGGGGCGGAGGAAGGAGGTCAGGGAGTCGAAGTCCTTGCGCCATACGAAGCCAACACCCTGGGTGGTCAGAGCCGTGCGCAGGTAGTAGTTCTGGTCGTTATAGCGGTTGTAGGCTTTGAGCCGGAAATTGCCGGAGCGGTTCAGCAGGTATTCCAGGTCGAAGTCGCCGACGAACTGGTTGGAGTTCAGGCTCTCGTCGCGGTAGCCGAAGTTGCCGTTGAACAGCAGACGGTTGTTGAGCAGCCGCGACGACAGCGCCACGTCGACCTCCACATCCGAGAAGTCGCCGCGCGAGGATCGGAACGTCGGCGCGATATTCCAATTGTCGGAAATCTGCCCGAGGATGTTGCCGAGCTGCGAGGAGAGGGTCGAGGATGCCACCGAAACCAGCTCGTTACCGCGGGTAGCGCCCGACATGTAGTCCGGGGTGTAGAAGCGGTTCAGCGCAAGCAGGTAAAGTATCTGGCGGTTCATCATCTCGTCAGTCGAGATGATTGAGCGCACCTTGCGGTAGATGTCGGAGGTCAGGGTCGGGAACTCCAGGTCGAAGGCGATTTCGGGCTGACGGATGTCGCCCGACACCTTCATGATTGCGTTTACCGGCACATTCGTGCGGTTCAGTTCGTTGTCGTTCAGGAACGATTCATCGAGGTCCGAGAGGTTGGCGTTCAGCGAATAAGCCGCGCGGATGTCGAGCTGGGCGGCATACGGGTCGCCGTTAAAGGCGATTTCCGAGCCGGACTTGATGGTGAAATCCTTGATGATGATATCCTGGAGGGTGAAGTTGTAGTTGCCGCGGTCAAGGGTGTAGTTGCCGAACATCTTCAGTTCGTTGTTGGCCGATCCGTAGTCCATACGGATATGGCCCGAGCCGTAAGCGCGGATGCGGTCACCTCCCACGGGGTCCATTACCAGCACAATCTCGGCCTGCGGGGTGATTCCCATCTGAATGGAAATGTTGTAGTCCGACGACGAGGTGTCCTCATGTCGGGCAGCCCGCTCGCGGAGCTCGTTGACGAGGTCCATGGAGGTGTCGCGGAACTCCAGGGAGTCACGCAACTCCAGACTGTATCGGTTTTTGTCGCGGAACGTCAGGAAGGAATACTGCTCGGCCTCGATCTGGTCGGAAAGCACGAAGGTGAAGGTCGACGATGGGGCGGTGGTCATGTCGACGTTGATGTCTACGCGGCCCGGGACGCCGTGGACCGTGGCGCCGCCATTGCCGTAAACGCGGCCGTACCAGCGGGGGTTTTCCTTCGGCGTCTCGTTGTAGCAGAGCAGGTTACGCGCGTTGGTGATGCTGAAATCAAACCTCGGTTCCTTGAAGAAGTTATGCCGCACCCATCCGTTGAGGTTCGCCGAATGGCCCTGCGGGTCGTGGAGGGTGATGCCGTTCAGGTTGATGAAGCCCGGGCGGATATGCACCGAGTCGGTGGCGAGATAGTAGGTGTTGGTGAAGTTCAGCTTCATCTTCACGGAATCGGCAAAAACGTCACCCTCGCAGTCGATGTACTTGAACGTGCCGAACACCCGCGCATGGCCTGAGGCATAGCCTGTTACGTCCGAAGCAAAGGCCGACATATAGTGCTCGAGGAACCCGACGGGCACCCGGTCGCAGTCAAACGAGAGGTCCAGCGAGTCGCGCGCGGCGAAAATCGCGCCGTTGATATATGATTTCAGTCCGTCGCGGTCGATGTCGGCGCTCAGCACCACCGATTTATCGGAGGGCTCGAAGTGCGATTTCACGATTGCGTCGCCGAGCACCGTCTGGTTGTAGCTGATGGATTTAACGTTCAGTCCGGGGGTCTGGAGAACGGGATATCCGGAGTAAAGGTCTGAGGCATAGAACGTTCCGGTGGCGTCGCCGCCGAGCATCGCGGCATCGATTCCGAGCGATTCAAACAGATAGTCGAGCGAGAAGTCCCGCAGGTCCAGGGTCAGCTGGTCGTTGGGGTCCTCCGAAACGCGGCCGTCGATCTTCACGAACTGTCGTCCATGGTTCACATGGATACCGTCGACGTCGATCTGTTTTCCCTGAACCCGGACGGTCGAAGGCTCCACCACCCAGGTTGAGTCGTTGAAGGTCAGCTCCGAGCGGCGGATGTTCACCAGAGCGTTAAGAGGCTCATTCTCAGGGCGGGAGAAGGAAGTTTCGAGTTTAACACTTCCGTTGTAGGCCCGGTCGCGGTCGATGGCCCAGTTGAACGCCGTGCGCAGCACGTTGTCGTGGCCCAAAGCATCGAGTCTCAGCGTCATAGGCCCACCCTTCGTGGGGGTCACGGTAGTGAAATTCAGCAGCGCGCGGTTTTCCCCGCCGTCGACATATGCCGACAGCGCGGTGTTCTCAATCAGTTTCGATCCCTGACGGAGATACGGCGCCGAGATGTTCAGCTCCAGATCGCGGTCAGGCTCGCAGATGGCGCCAACGATGCTGACAGGATAGATAACACTGATCGGCAGGTTGAAAAATTCAGCAGGCCGTTCGGTTTCCTTTATTGTGAAGTTAAACTGGAAATCATTTATATTCTGCGGATTACGCAGCGGTTTGGCCTTTGCGGACCTTTTACCCCTGCTCCCCTTACGGCCATTCGCCGCGGTTTTCCCCTGGATTACAGCCTGCGTCAGCTCGGAGTGTCCGACATGGCCCGGCAGGAGCGCCGGGAAGGCTTCGGCCAGCACATCCAGCACGGAATGGCCGAGGGTCTTGACGTCAAGCTCGCCCAGCACGGTGCCGTCGAGATAGTCGCTGTGGAGGTCGAGACGCGCGCCGCCATCCTCCAGGTTCCGGCTGTTGTAGCTGATATTGCGGAGCACGAACGCCTCACGGTCGACAGGTTTCAGCGTAAGGTCGGAGAAGGTAGCATACCCCTCCATCGTGCGCCAGTCCGTCCCCTCCATGTCCACATCGGCCCGGCCAGAAACGCATCCGCCGGGGTAGGCCTGCCACAGACCGAGCCGGTCGGGGAAAAGATGCCGCAGATCGAGATTCAGTTTTACATCGTGGCGGGTTTTGGAGATGTCGGCAGTCCCGTCAAGCGCAACAGCCAGCTTCGGGTCGTCGACATCGAGCGTAACTGCAAGGATATTGTCCTCGAGAGTGCCTTCGGTTGATATATTGTCGACTGTTATACCATTGAAAGTCAAAGATGTAAGCGCCACAGCCACACTGCCACGGTAAACGCCGCGCCGGCATCCGGCGAATCCTTCTACCGCCCCCTCGAACCCGGCCGGAGCATGGCCGGGTAGGAACGCCGAGAGGTCCAGCGGACCATCTTCGGTTCTGAACTGCACTTCCGCGCCGAAATCGCGCCCGGATTCGTAGCCGCCGTCAGCCGCCAGAATGAATTTTCCGGCCGCCGACGCCATCGACACACGGGCTGTGAAGTCCTTCAGCTCGCCGCGTCCCTTTGCCTGCAGGTTTATGGCGCCCAGCGAGTTAAGCGCAGCAGCCACATTTGCCGGGATAACGCCGTCGGCGGCCAGCCGGGAGTAAAGCGGAGTAGAACTGGTGCTGACAGTCAGATTCCGGAGGTCGAAATGCCGCTCAGGCAACTCCAGATTGTAGCCGCGCGCATTGAGTTCGACGTCGCCGAAAGATTCCAGCTCCAGATTCAGCCGCGCCGTGAGGTCCGAGGGTTTCCCCTTCAGCTCAAGCTCATGGAACAGCGCCATCATTTCCAGATCGTCCAGCGGCTCCCAGAGCGCTTTAAGGTCGGGAAGCCACACGTGCGAATCATCTGTCAGTCTGATATTCAGCGAGTTGTCGCGCAATGCATTCCGGATGTTTTTCAGCCCGTCGAGGGGGAGCTGCATGTCGGCGAACATCAGGCGCGACGCCGGAAGCTCTATATCCAGGTTCCTGACCGCCAACTCTTTGTCGGAGACATGGAAGTCTCCGGCCAGCTGCCGCAGCGACAGTCCCGACTGCTCGTCGAGGGCCATGCGGTGGAGATTGACGGTGAAATCGTTATTGGCGATTTTCGGGAGGTTGATGTCAGCGCGGATATTCCGCACCGCAAGGTGGGAGGGGTTGAGATGTCCGGGGGTCCGGGGCTGGTCGAGCACATCATATCTCACCGACGACGAGCGGATTATGACCGTCGACACCCTGAGGTCGAACTTTGTCGGAGGCTTGGTTTTGTCCTTCGGCGAGAGGGCATCGATTATGGGCTGGATGTTGAGTGGAGCCGACAGGGAGTCGCGGCGCAGCCGGGCGTTGAGGCCGAACACCGAGAGGTAGTTGACTCGCGGGGCTTCGGAGGTCATCAGACTCCAGAGCGACACTCCGGCGCCGAGGTTTTCGACGTAAAGCGCTGTGTCGCCGGGGGTAGGCTCCACGCTTACCCGCCTGAGCATCACACGGTTGAAGGGTACGATTCCGAGCGAGCCGATGGTGACTTTGGCATCCAGCAGCTCGGTCAGTTCCCCCTCGAGGCGGTCGGCGATTTTGCGCTGCACACCGCTGAGCGACAGCGCCACATAGAGCACGGCCGGGAGGACGGCAAACACAAGGATTGCTGTCACCAAAAGTATTCTCAACAGTTTATAAAATCGCTTCATCTGTGTTGCAGAACCGACTTCCTTTCCTCATATAATCTCAGGTTCAGGGACACGGAACCGTGCCGGACCGGGGCCCGGCAAAATTTCACCGCGAAGTTAATAAATTTTTCGCAGAAAAATTGTTAATCTCTGCACGAATCACTAACTTTGCTTAAATTTTTGCCGGACAACGGCTGTTTTTCCGCTGTCTGCAGCCTCCCGGATAAGGGGTTGCTCCTTTGTCCCCAAAATTCCAAAGGCCTGCCCGCCGAAATCGCAAAGGCTTGCCTGCTGAAATCGCAAAGGCTCAACAAATCCGATAGATTCCAAAACAGCAGTCCGCCCCGCGCGGACCCATAAACCAATACGCAATGTTATCCGAAAAATTAACCAAAGCTATCAATGACCAGATCAACGCTGAATTCTGGTCGGGTTACCTCTACCTCTCCATGTCGATGCACTTCGCTCACGAAGGCTACAACGGCATCGCCAACTGGTTCGCAGTTCAGTTCAAGGAAGAGCAGGCTCACGCCACCATCTTCATGAACTACCTCAACTCCCGCGACGCCAAGGTCGAGCTCAAGCCCATCGAAGCCGTCGAAACCGTCTGGGAATCCCCCCTGGCTGCTTTCGCCGCTACCCTGGCCCACGAGCAGAAAGTGACCGCTATGATCAACAACCTCCA
>CABUTS010000013.1 GCA_902494515.1 uncultured Muribaculaceae bacterium
AATCGTAAAGGGTCACAATGACAAGCGCAGCCTTAGGAAACGACGGTTCAGCGCTTCTCTATCCCAAGACTACCTGATTGAGCTGCTCCTCTCGGCTAAAATTTGACGCGGTTGCCCTAAGTAAAAAGCCTGCGAGAAGTTCGAGGTGATGATTCAGGAAGGGGGGAATTTCGCGGGTTAAGAGTTCGGGGATGAGGGTTAGGAGTTCGGGGTTGGGAGTTAGTTGGGGGTTAGAAGAGGAGGTGGATGTAGAGCATGGTGAGGGTGCCGGCGACGAGGGCGTAGGTGGCGTGGGCCTGGTAGCCGTGGGAGTGGGTTTCGGGTATCATTTCGTCGGAGATGACGTAGAGCATGGCGCCGCCGGCAATGGCTGTGATGGTGGGGAGGAGCGTCGCGGAGATGTCGCCGAGGAGGTAGCCGAGGAGCACGCCGGCGACCTCTAACAGGGCTACGGCGAGGCTCACGCCGATGACCCGCCAGAAGCTCACGCCGATCATGAGCAGCGGGGTGACAACGACCATCCCTTCGGGGATGTTCTGCAGGGCTATGGTGATGGCAAGGGTGTAGGCGTTGGCCATGTCGCTGCCGTCGAAGACCACGCCGGTGGCGAGTCCTTCGGGGAATTTATGGATGGCGATGGCGATGACAAAGAGCAACACGCGGTTAATGCTGCGGTTGCGGTGTGGTTCCTCCTCCGCGGGGCTGTCGGCGCCGTTGTCGCCGAGGCCCGTCAGATGATGCAGATGCGGGGTGATGCGGTCGAGCAGCGCGATGAGCAGCACACCTATGACTACACCGAGCAGCGGCTGCCACCATCCGCCGAGTCCCGCCATGCTGACCGCCGGCATTATCAGGCACACGAGGGAGGCCGTCAGCATCATCCCGGCGCAGAAGCCGAGAAAAATATCGTTCCAGCGGTGGGGTATCTTCCTGACTGCCAAGCCGATGGTGGAACCCAACAGCGACGCCAGCCCGAGTCCGCCGGCGCATATCAACATCTCCTGAAATATCGTCATGTTATCCATATTTCTGCAAAGATAACCCAAAATTCCTTTTTCTCAACATTTTCCCGGGATTTAATTTTGAATAAATTTCCTTTTCCCCAGCATTTTCCCATGAATTTATTTGAAGTCATCGCGGGAAAAAGTTAATTTTGTGGAGAGAATGGGCGCAAAGGCCCTTTGACTTTTGAGGGTTTGCAGCGTCTTTAAATATGTATGATTGCGGGATTCTGCGATGTATGATTGCGGGATTCTGCGATGTGTCAATATATAATTGCGCGATTCTGCGATGTACAATCGCGCGATATGTCAAGTTAAGTGCGCTCTTTTGAAATTTCAAAGATTCCATGAATAAAACTATACCAGCCATTATCGGCATTGCCATGTTGTTGCCGGCAAGTTCCTGCAATAAGGACAAGGGGGACGAGAAGCCGGCTGCCGACTATCCGGTGGCGGTCGTTGACACCACCAGCCAGACGTTGAATTCCACTTATGCCGCGACTATCACGGGCTGCCAGACGGTCGAGATCCGTCCGCAGGTCGAGGGGTTGCTGACAAAGATTCTCATAAGCGAAGGTGGCAAGGTCCGCAAGGGGCAGGTGCTGTTCGAAATCGACCCGGCGCAGTTCCGGGCGGCCTATGATGTCGCCGCCGCGAATGTCAAGAGCGCCGAAGCAGCCGTGGCTACCGCGCGGTTGGTGCTCGAGAGCAACCGGGAGCTTTACCGGGAGAAGGTTATCTCCGACTTCGAGCTAACCACTTCGGAAAATGAGCTGGCCGAAGCCCAGGCAAAACTTGCATTAGCAAAGGCCGAGCTCGAGCGGGCCGCCACAAACCTGTCGTATACGCTGGTGAAATCGCCGGTCGACGGTGTGGCCAGCATGATACCCTACCGCGTGGGGGCGCTCGTGAGGTCCACCATCACCGAGCCGTTGGTCACTGTCAGCGACGACGGCGACATTTACGCCTACTTCTCGATGGCTGAGAATCAGATGCTTGCCATGGTGCAGCGCTACGGTTCCGTTCAGGAGGCGCTGGCCCGCATGCCCCAGGTGCAGTTCCTGATGAGCAACGGCGAGCCCTATCCCCACAAGGGTAGAATCGACGCCGTCAGCGGCACCGTAGACAGCTCCACCGGCGCAATCCGAATCCGCGCGGTGTTCCCGAATCCCGACCGGCTGCTCCGCGACGGCAGCACCGGCTCGGTGGTGATTCCTTCGGACCACACCGGCGCCATAGTGATTCCGCAGAGCGCCACCTACGAGCTGCAGAACCGGATCTTCGCCTACAAGGTGGTCAACGGCAAAGCCGCATCGACCGAAATCCATGTGCTGCCCAACAACAACGGCCGCGACTACATCGTCACCGACGGCCTGCAGGTCGGCGACTCCATCGTCACCGAAGGTGCCGGCCTCATAAAGGAGGGTACCGCAATCAAAGCCCGGAGCAACACCCCCCGGAGCGAAACCCAGAACGATAAAAGCACGAAGAAATGACGATAAAGACTTTCATTGACCGTCCGATTCTGTCGTGCGTAATCTCCATAGCCATCGTGCTCCTGGGCCTGATATCGCTGCTCAGGCTGCCGGTGGAGCAGTTCCCCGAAATCGCGCCCCCCACGGTCAGCGTCTCGGCCGGCTACACCGGAGCGAACGCCGAGACCGTGCAGAAGAGTGTGATTGTCCCCATCGAGGAGGCCATCAACGGCGTCGAAGATATGATATACATGGTGTCGTCGGCCTCAAACAACGGCTCGGCCAACATCCAGGTCTATTTCCGTCAGGGCACCGACGGCGACATGGCGATGGTGAACGTGCAGAACCGCCTGGCCTCGGCCCAGGGTCTGCTTCCCGCCGAAGTGACCCGCAGCGGTGTGAATGTGCGCAAGCGCCAGACCTCCCGAATCAAGACCCTGGCCCTCTACAGCCCCGACGGCTCGTTCGACCAGACCTTCCTGTCGAACTACATGAAAATCAACATCGAACCGCGCCTGTCGCGAATCGCCGGCGTCGGTGAGGTTGACATACGCGGCGCCGACTATTCGCTGCGAATATGGCTCGACCCCGGGAAGATGGCGCAGTACCGTCTGATGCCCTCCGACATCCGCACCGTCCTCGACCAGCAGAACCTCGAGGCTCCGACCGGCACCCTCGGCGCCGAGTCGGACAACACCTTCCGCTACACCCTCAAATACCGCGGCCGCTACGAAAACGAAACAGACTTCGAGAACCTCGTGATCAAGGCTCTTCCCGATGGTTCAGTGCTGAAACTCAAGGATATAGCCCGCATCGAGCTCGGCGCCCGCTCCTATGAATACCTCGGCTCGGTAAACGGCAAACCGGGCGTCACCTGCTCCATATCGCAGACATCCGGCTCGAACGCCAACGAAATCATCATCGCCGTAGACAAGGAGGTGGAGCGCATCAGGGAGACCCTCCCCAAAGGGATGGAAATCGTAGACCTGATGAGCACCAAGGACTTCCTCGACGCCTCGATCGCCAAGGTCGTGCAGACTCTGTTCGAGGCCATACTGCTCGTTGTGCTGGTGGTCTACATCTTCCTCCAGAGTTTCAAGGCCACCATTATCCCGACCCTCTCGATCGTGGTGTCGCTGGTCGGCACCTTTGCGTTCATGTATGTCGCCGGATTCTCCATCAACCTCATCACCCTCTTCGCCCTCGTGCTGGTGATCGGCACGGTTGTCGACGACGCCATCGTGGTGGTCGAGGCGGTCCAGGCGAAGTTCGACGAAGGGGTTACCTCCCCCTACAAAGCCACCGTGGAGGGGATGAGGGGGATTACCGCGGCGCTGCTGACCACAACCACCGTGTTCATGGCGGTGTTCATCCCCGTGAGCTTCATGGGTGGCACCACCGGTATTTTCTACACCGAATTCGGCCTGACCATGGCGGTGGCCGTTGGCATCTCGCTGCTCAACGCCATGACGCTGAGCCCGGCGCTCTGCGCGCTGTTCATGACGCCGCACGCCGAGGGGGAGAAGATGAGCTTCTCCACCCGCTTCCACAACGCCTTCGACAAAGGTTTCCACGCCCTGGTAGGGAAATACACCGCCGGAGTGAAGTTCATGATCTCCCGCAGATGGCTGGCCGCCATACTGCTGATTCTCGCCGGCGGAAGCCTCTATTATTTCGTCACAACCACCAAGACAGGCCTTGTGCCGCAGGAGGATATGGGCTCGATCAACATCGACGTGATGACTCCTCCGGGCACCAACCTCGCCGAGACCATGAAGGTAATGGACGAGGTAGACCGCCGCATCGCCGACATCCCGCAGATCAAGGTCTACTCCCGCACCGCCGGTTTCGGCATGATGAGCGGCGTAGGCTCGCAGAGCGGCGCCTTCAACGTCAGGATGAAGGACTGGAGCGAACGAACCGGCAAGGGTGACGACATCCAGTCGGTTATTGATGAGATTTACCGCCGCACCGCCGACATTGTCGGCGCCCGCATCATCGTCTTCACCCGCGGCATGATTCCCGGCTACGGCCTCAGCAACGGTTTCGAAATCCACGTCCAGGATCAGAAAGGGGGCACCATCGCCGACCTCCAGAAAATCACCAACGACATCATCGCCGACCTGAACCAGCGCCCCGAAATCGCCCGCGCCACAACCTCGTTCGACACCAAGTTCCCGCAGTATCTCGTGGAGGTCGACGCCGCTAAGGCGCTGCGCAACGGTGTGCAGCCCGGCGAGGTCCTCTCGGCCCTCTCGGGATATATCGGCGGCTCCTACGCCTCGAACATCAACCGCTTCACCAAGCTCTACCGGGTGATGGTGCAGGCCTCCCCGGAATACAGGCTCGACACCGAGTCGCTCGCGAACATCTTCGTCCGCAATTCCGCCGGGGAGATGACCCCGATAAACCAGTATCTCAAGCTGCAGAAAATCTACGGCTCGCAGACCCTGTCGCGCTTCAACCTGTTCCCCTCGATCCAGATCAACGGCACCCCGGCCACGGGCTACAGCTCCGGCGAGGCGATCGCCGCCGTCCGCGAAGTCTGCGCGGCCCATCTCCCCGCGGGCTACGGCTACGAGTTCGGCGGCATGAGTCGCGAGGAGGCTTCGTCGGCCAGCTCCACAGTGTTTATCTTCATCGTCTGCATCGTGTTCATATACCTGATTCTCTGCGCCTTGTATGAGAGTCTGTTTATCCCCTGGGCGGTGATGCTGTCGGTGCCCTTCGGACTGACGGGCAGCTTCCTGTTCGCCCGGATGTGGGGACTCGAGAACAATATCTACCTCCAGATCGGACTGCTGATGCTGATCGGACTGCTGGCCAAGACCGCGATTCTGATGACGGAATACGCCTCGGCGCGCCGCAAGGCCGGCATGAGCATCATCGAGGCAGTCACCTCGGCGGCGCAGGCCCGTCTGCGCCCGATTCTGATGACCTCGCTGACCATGATTTTCGGTATGATACCGCTGGCCTTCGCCTCGGGTGTCGGCGCCAACGGCAACATCTCGATCGGCGTGGGCACCATCGGCGGTATGCTTATCGGCACCATCGCCCTGCTGTTCATAGTGCCGGTGCTGTTTATTATCTTCCAGACGATTGAAGAACGGGTAATGCCCAAAAGAGTACGAAAATGAAATATCTGATGATAATACCGCTGGCGATTGCGCTGACCGGCTGCTCGGTCTACAGCAACTATAAGCGCCCGGCGATGGAATATGAGGCCGCCGAGGTCCGGGTCGGCACCACTGAGGCTGACGGCTCAACCGGAGCCGCCGCTCCGTCGGCTTCCGGCGCTCAGGCTGAAGGCTCCGACACCCTGGCGGCCCTGGCGACTATGCCCTGGCGCGAGCTGTTCCGAGACCCCTGTCTGCAACAATGGATTGAAGCCGGACTGAAGTCGAACACCGATTTGCGCATCGCGCAGCTCCGCACCGAGGAGGCTGCCGCAACGCTCACCGCCTCGAAGCTGGCCTTCCTCCCCTCGGCAAGCCTCAGCGCCGACGGGAGCGTGGCGCGCAAGTCGGCGAGCCGCTTCACGGTGGGTCCCTCGGCATCCTGGGAACTCGACATTTTCGGCAAGCAGCGCAACCTGAAAAAGGGGGCCGAGGCGGCGTTTTACGCTTCCGAAGCATACCGTCAGGCCGTTCAGACCTCGCTGGTGGCAACGATTGCCGAGAGCTACTACACCCTGCTGATGCTCGACGGCCAGCTGGCCATCAGCGAGCGCACACTGAAAACCTGGGATGAAAACATCCGTGTGATGCAGGCGCTGAAAAAGGCCGGACGCACCAACGAGGCCGGTGTACTTCAGGCGCAGGCCAACCGCATGCGGGTCGAAAACAATGTGCTCTCGCTCCGCGACCAGATCCGCGCGCAGGAAAATGCCGTGCGCTCCCTGCTGCTGAACCCCCTCTTCGACCTCACGCGAGGCACCCTGACAGAGCAGGAATTCCCCGAAGCGCTGTCGGGCGGCATCCCCCTGCAGATGCTGTCGAACCGCCCGGATGTCCGCGAGGCGGAATACGACCTCCAGAAAGCATTCTACGACGTAAACGTCGCCCGGTCGGCCTTCTACCCCTCGCTGACCCTCTCCGGCAACCTCGGCTGGTCCACCACCTCCGGCTCCGGAGTCAGCTCCCCCTCGAGCTTCATCGCCAGCGCCCTCGGCTCCCTCACCGCTCCCCTTTTCAGCCGCGGCAAACTCCGCGCCGACCTGAAAACCGCAAAAGCCGAATACGAAATCGCCTCGCTCAACTTCCAGCAGAAGCTCCTCGACGCCGGACTCGAAGTCAACGACGCCCTTTCGGCATGGCAGACCGCCCGCGACCGCCTGGTCATCGACCGGCAGCAGATCCAGACCCTGCAGGACGCCGTCCGCACCTCCGAGCTGCTCATGCGCAACACCTCCACCACCTATCTCGAGGTCCTCACCGCCCAGCAGCGCCTCCTCGAAGCCGAGCTCACTGCCGCCTCCGACCGCTACGCCGTCCTCTCCTCGCTCATCACCCTCTACTCCTCCCTCGCCACCCCAACCGACTGATTCCCCATCGCCATCCCGACGGGCTGATTCCGAGGACTAATGACCCTATTTAATCATATTGTCCTGTCGACAAGACAAAAAATGCCTGATTTTGTCTTGTCGACAGGACAATATAAGCTATGATAGGCCCTGAAATTTTCCGTAATACCCTCCTACTATCTGTACATATCGTTGACGATGCGGCGCTGGCGTTCAAGGAATGCTTTCTTTTCAGCCTCGTTCTCTCGTCGGATTTTTTCAGCACGGCGTGCATGCTCCTCGATTTCCTTCTGAGTGGGTTTATGGTAGCGGCCGCTGAGTATGCCGCATAAGGTTACCGTAATCAGGATCTGCAGGAACATCTTGAAGATAAGCACGATGGTGCACCATACGGCTATTATGGTGCCGAGCAGATATACCACGGCGAAGACAGTGAAGGCCATCCCGCCGAAGAAGCCCAACTCCCGTATGTTGCGGTATGCGCAGACTCCCATGCCGATCAGCAGCGAGCCGAGGAATACCAATGCGCCGATCGTGTTAGCCTCGGAGCCACGGATTCCCGCGATGGCCATGACGATGGTGGCGACGATTGTAGCGGGGATGCAGATGGCGATCCCTATGGCAGCCGGCTTGATGGAGACCTCGGCACCCGGACAGACATCCCACAGCAGAATCTTGTAGCGGAAGATGCTGAACACCTGGAAGACAACAAAGACGGCGAACGGAATAGCGCGGAAGAATGAACCCCAGAAGCCGTAGCGGTCGGGATCGCACCAGAAGAAAATCTTGTTGCCCCAAATCTGATATGCCCAGGCCTCGAGGATGGCGGCGAGCATCATCAGTATCGGGGTGATGATCAACGCCGGTTTCACCATCCTGTAGGAACGGTAGGCGATTTCCATCATGATGAAGGCGGCCAACATCAGAGCCAGGATTATCCAGTACGGGGTCATCGTGGCGAAGAAACGCCCGGCGGCGGTGTGGCCGGGGTAGGTATCTTCGTCGCCAAAGATATTGGTGGTGCCTTCGGGATTTTCATCGCTGAAAATCAGAGAATTCTTGAAAATAGCGTACTCCTTTCCTTCCACAAGAATCACGCAGTCCAGACTATCGCCCACGAGCAGACGTTCGGCCTTGACGGTGACGCCGACCGGCAGTTTGAACGCCTCGACCCCGGGAACCTCAACCCCCTTTTCGCCGACCGCAATATTATACACCATCACGGAATCGTCGAAGCAATTGTCGGTGACATACAGCTGCGCTCCGGCCTCAGCCGGCCACAGCAGCGAAATCAGCATAATAATCGGGAAGAGCAGTTTTTTCATCGGAAGGGAAGAAATGCGATAATACAACAGGATAAAGCTAAAGCCGGAGTATGATTTCCGGCGTAAAATTAGCAAAAGTCCCTTATTGAGGCGTTCACAATTCGTAAAAATCTATTCACAAAGCGTAAAAACCACTCCTGATTTCTAAAAAACGTCCTTCCCAACCCCGAATCCCTTTGCCCGCCACCCCGAAGATGGCATCGCCGGACTCTCTCGGCAGAGTCCGGCGACGGATTTGTTTTTTGAAGCTGTGTGCGATTTTCGCGCTATATAATCATTGCTTTATTATCAATCTGATTATTGGACTGCAAGCGGCTCCGAAGGTTTAATCGCCGGGCGATTTTTTTTGCCTGAAATCATGTTTTTTTTAAATTCCGGGGATTTATATGCTGCTTACCGCGGTTTCAAGCCCTCTAAGGCTGCAATAGCTCAGGCCGGGCTGTACAATAAATCCCCCGCCGCATCGTTAGATTTATATACATTTCTGCTTTTCTCTATTTTTTCAACCTGCACTCTTTCAGCCATGATTGAGTTTCTCAACAACATCGACACCTCCGTCTTTCTGGCTATCAACGGGCATCATTCCCCCTTCTTCGATAGTTTCATGATGCTGTTCACCGGGCGCTTCATCTGGATTCCGATGTACGCCATGGTGCTCTGGATTTTTTTCCGCGGCAGCAACTGGAAAAACGCACTGATATATCTGGGCGCCATCGCCCTGACCATCGCCTTGACCGACCAGATCTGCGCTTCGCTGATCCGGCCGGCCGTAGAGCGGCTCCGCCCCTCCAACCTCGCCAACTCCCTGTCAGAGCTCACATACACCGTCAATGAATACCGCGGCGGGCGCTACGGCTTCCCCTCATGCCACTCCGCAAACTCCTTTGCCCTTGCAACCTTCATGAGCCTGTTCGTGCGCAAGCGCGGCTTCACGGTTTTCATCTTTGCCTGGGCGCTGCTGAACTCATATTCACGACTTTACCTCGGAGTACACTACCCCGGCGACCTGCTTGTCGGCGGCATCATCGGCTCAATCTTCGCCATACTCTGCTACATGGTGGCCAGCCGCTTCGAAAGCCCGGCTGCGCACGCCCAGCGCCTCCAGCGCCTCGCAACCCCCATCATCAGCCTCCGCGCTCCCCTCGCAGCCGAAGGCCGCTCCCTGGCCGTCACCCCTTCGCTGCTGATGGAAGCTACCTGCGCCCTCACCCTCTCCGCCATCATCATCGCCTCCCTACTACACTGACAACGCTGGAATATGCCCTGCGGAACGCAGCTCCTCCGTTTTCATACCAAAACGGCAAATCATTGGTTAAAAATTCTGAAAGGCGGCAAAAAATTTGACTTTTCGCCAAATAATTGGTAAATTTGTCACGGCCAATCATTTTAACTCTCCGGCCGAAAAATCCGTTCGGCAAAACCAGTATTGTATGAAACGCGTATCCCAGCTCGCCGAAACTCCGATGCGGCTGTCGCAACTGACAGTCCTCAAGGATATTGCCGATGACTACAGCCATCTCGGCGAGGACTATATCCTCAGCAAATTTTCCGGTTTCAACTCCGCCCTCGACAGCCCTGTGGCACGCCGCTTCGACGGAATCACAATCGTGGTTCCGGTCAAAGGCACCATCCGCATGTCAATCAATCTCAGCGAAGTCACCATCAGCCCCAACTCGATGCTGACGATTCCGCCCGACACCATATTCAAGCCCATCAGCTGGGAAGGGGAACAACTCGAGGCATATCTGGTGTTCATGTCAACGCACTTCATCAACGACCTAAACATCGACCTCAACTCCATCGACTCATCGCTATTCACCAAGACCGACATGGTAATGCACCTGAGCACACAGAAAATCATGCTGCTCAAGCGCTACTTCGAGCTGTTCCACCTCAACGCCATGGAGAAGAACAACTACAGCCGCAACATCGCCCGCGAACTCGCCTCGGCAGCCTGCTACCAGGTCATGGCTCTGAGCGAAGAGGAGATGGACCGCTCCCTCGGACAGCACCCGATGGCGCGCAAAATCACCTACGCCCGCACCTTCCTGCGGCTTGTGCGCGACCATCACCGCGCCCAGCGCTCCATCGGCTTCTATGCCGGCAAAATGTTCATCTCGCCGAAATACCTCTCCCTGATCATCAAGGAAGCCACCGGCCGCTCCGCCGCCGAGTGGATCGACCAGTATGTCCTCCAGGAAGCCAAAAACCTCCTCCGCTACTCCGGCAAAAACGTCCAGCAAATCGCCTACGAACTCAACTTCTCCAACCAGTCCTCCTTCGGCAAATACTTCAAGAACCTCACCGGCATGTCCCCCACCGAATTCCAGAACTCCCTCTAATCCCCCCCTATTAGCGCCCCCCGTTTTTGCGCAATTCCCGTTTTTCATCATCGGATTGCAGCGGCGGGTTACTGTGGCCGGCTTTGGCAAAGCCGGCAGAGCAGACGTGGTTCTGATTCTTGCGCAGCTCTAATTAGTGAGGACGTCGAGGACAATTTGGCGCATGGTTTCGGTGGTGGGGTAATTATATTCCCCGGCATCGAGATGCTCGCGGTATTGCGGAACGCGGTCAACGACGGTAGCCTGAATTTTCAGGCTGTTGCCGGAGGTGCGGGTGCTGTAATCGTAGTTGATATGCTGGCCGAACTCATCCACATAGTAGGCGTCGGAGATGGTGACCGTGTCGTTGGGCTCGACGATGCAGGGTTCGCCGACCGGTTCGGCCACGCCGTCGGACCATGCCGTTGTCACCACGGCTACCGGATATGGGTTGCCGTTTATCATAAGGTCGCCTTTAATATTGCAGAGATTGTAACGCTCCCCGTTGGCGGGGTTGGTGTACCAGAAAACATATTTCTCGGGCCAGGTATATTCGCCGTTTTTCTGCACCAGAACAGAGGCGCGGAAGGGAAGCGTGGCGAACACAAAGATCATAAGCAGTCCGAGGCTGATGAATACGACGAATGAGAAATAATACTCCAGGACACGGGTGGCGAAGTCCTCGCGGCCGGCGCGGGTTTCCAGCAGAGGTGTCTTCCCTGACTTGCTCACGAAGGCGGCGAAAACCTTACCCACCCCGATGAAACCCCAATGTATAAGGTCGGCCACCAGCGCCACTCCGGGACGCCCGTAAGCCTTTCGGGCAAAGGGAGCCGGACTCCCCTCGGACATTGCTTTCATCACTTTCCGGCGGACATAGCCCCAAAGGACAATCAAAATCAACAGCGTACCTCCGAAACAGAAGAGGCATCCGGCAACTCCATATAGCATAGCGAAATATAACTGGATAAATAGCGAAATAGCGCAAGATAAATAGCGAAATATCGCGGGATAAACTGATTGGTTAGTAAAAAACTCACCGGCGGTTTCGGCGGCGGTCGGCGGCCATCAGGATGAAAACGACGATGCCGGCTACAATCCACAGGAGGGTCTGGGCGGCGATGACCGTGTTGCCGAAAGCGAGACCGGCGGTCCTGAAAGCCTGCGAGGCGGCGGGGTCGAGGCCGGCGGGTGCGAAGAGCAGCAGCCCGAAAATCATGGCCGTCTGGTAGGGGCCGATGCCGCCGTTGGAGGGGATGGCCATGGAGATGGTGGTCAGCATATAGCAGATCAGCACTACGGTTATGCCGTTCTCATGCAGAATTTCGCGGGTGAAGGGGAAGGCATAAAAGGCGAAGTAGAGCTGCAGGAAGTAGCAGCTCCAGAGGGCGGCGGTCAGCAACAGCCAGCGCCCCTTGCCGTTCATCCGGGCGATGGCGGCGAACCCCTCCCAGATACCCTTCAGGAATCTCCGGATGCGGTCGATGAAGCGGTTACGGCTGTAGCGGAACAGCGCCCAGACAGCCGCACACGAGGCGATTACGGCCAGCCATACCAGCGGCGAGGTCAGCAGCGCAGCCAGCGCGTTGTAGGCCTGCGGATAAGTCTGCACGAACTTCACGAAGGGATCGCTGATGAAAATAAAAGTCAGGAAAGTCAGCAGCGCCACGGTAACCGTGTCGGCCACACGGTCGGCGACCATCGAGCCGAAAACCTGCGAGAAGGGGGCCTCCTGGCGGTAAGCGATGTAGCCCGAACGCCACACTTCGCCGAGACGCGGGAACACGATGTTCACGGCGTAAGTGCCTGTTATGGCATAAAACAGGATTCTGAACGGCGGGGTCACGCCGATAGCCCGCAGCTGGATTCCCCAGCGGACGGCGCGGACCGCAACCGGCACGAGTCCGAACAACGCCACGCCGATCATGATGCGGAAGTCGCATTCCTCCCGGATTATCCTCATCATCTCGGCGAAGTCGATGTCGCGGAACAGCGCCACACACAACCCGACACTGACAGCCAACGGCACCAGTATCTTCAGCAACGTTCCGACCCATCCCCCCTTTTTCCGGGCGGGATGTTCCATATCCTTTATCTCTTTATTTTCAGACATCTGCAATCAGTTTACGTCAGTTGTATCCGGCATCTGTTTTATCCGGCAATCAGTTTTATCCGGCAATCAGTTTTATCCGGCAATCATCTCCTGCCGGCGAAAAACGCCTTCATCAGCGCGGCACATTCCTCCTCGAGCACACCGGCCGTAACCGTAGCCTTGGGGTGGAACGGCCCGCGGGGAGCCTTTTCGGTAAAACAACGATACCCCCGCTTCGGGTCGGCGGCGCCGTAGACAATCCTTCCGACCTGCGCCCAGCCTATGGCACCGGCGCACATCAGGCAGGGCTCCACGGTGACGTACAGCGTGGCCTGCGGCAGGTATTTCCCGCCGAGGGTCTGCGCGGCAGCCGTCAGCGCCATCATCTCGGCGTGAGCCGTGACATCGGTGAGCTGCTCGGTCAGGTTGTGGCCGCGGCCGATAATCCGGCCGCCGCACACCACCACGGCCCCCACGGGGATTTCCCCCGCGTCGAAGGCCGCCCGGGCCTCGCGGAGCGCCGCCTGCATAAACCTTTCGTCGTCGGTCATCGCTGAATCTTCGTCGGTTATCGTTGAATTGCTGAAGAAAAAAGTCGGAGAACTGTTAAAGAAAAATGCCGGGATACAACATCCGGGGCATAAAATGCTTATAAATGTTATTTCGACCCACAAAGTTACTAATTTTTCGCCGCAAAGCAACGAAAATTCAGGAAGTTTCTGTATATTTGCAGACTGAACCCTCATATCATCTTAAATAAAGCCTTTAAATTACATTTCCGAACCCTCACACATCACTGAAAATATGAAGAAAAAATTAGCAATCTACAAGAATGACCCCTGGCTCGAGCCCTACGCCCCCGCCATCAACGGCCGATATGAGGACGTCCTCCGCAAGGAGAAGGAGCTCACCCAGGCCAGCGGTTCACTCAACGATTTTGCCAACGCCCACAAATACTTCGGGCTCCACCGCGTAAGCCCCCGCGGCGGGTGGGTGTTCCGCGAATGGGCGCCCAACGCCACCGAAATCTACCTCATCGGCGACTTCTCCGACTGGCAGGAGAAGCCCGAGTTTGCCCTCAGCCGCCTCGACAACGGCGTCTGGGAGGGTAAATTCCCCGCAAAGGCCATCCGCCACGGCCAGCTATTCAAGATGTCCGTCCACTGGCTCGGCGGCCAGGGCGACCGCATCCCCGCCTACGCAACCCGCGTGGTGCAGGACGACAACACCAAGATTTTCTCCGCTCAGGTCTGGAACCCGGCTCCCTATAAATGGGCTGTCCAGAAGTTCGTGCCCGATACCCGCCCGCTGCTGATCTACGAATGCCACGTCGGCATGGCCCAGCAGGAGGAGAAGGTCGGCACCTACGTGGAATTCCGCGACAGAATCCTCCCCCGCATCGCCGCCGACGGCTACAACGCCATCCAGATCATGGCTATCCAGGAGCACCCCTACTACGGCTCCTTCGGCTACCATGTCAGCTCCTTCTTCGCCCCCTCGTCGCGCTTCGGCACTCCCGAGGAGCTCAAGAGCCTCATCGACCGCGCCCATGAGCTCGGTATCGCCGTGATCATGGACATCGTCCACTCCCACGCCGTCAAGAACGAAAACGAAGGTCTCGGACGCCTCGACGGCACCCGCAGCCTCTACTTCTACCCCGACCAGCGCGGCGAGCACCCCGCATGGGACTCCCTCTGCTTCGACTACGGCAAGAACGAAGTGCTCCATTTCCTCCTCTCGAACTGCAAATACTGGCTCGAGGAGTTCAAGTTCGACGGTTTCCGCTTCGACGGCGTAACCTCGATGCTCTACTACGACCACGGTCTGGGCAAGGCCTTCGGTTCATACGCCGACTACTACGACGGCGGCCAGGACACCAACGCCATCACCTATCTGACCCTCGCAAACCTGCTCATACATCAGGTGAATCCCCAGGCCATCACCATCGCCGAGGAGATGAGCGGCATGCCCGGTCTGGCCCAGAAGTTCAAGGACGGCGGCATCGGCTTCGACTACCGCATGGCCATGGGTATTCCCGACTACTGGATCAAGACCCTCAAGGAGAAGAAGGACGAGGACTGGCACCCCACCTCGATTTTCTGGGAGCTCACAAACCGCCGCGACCAGGAGAAGACCATCAGCTACGTCGAAAGCCACGACCAGGCGCTCGTCGGCGACAAGACCGTGATTTTCCGCCTCATAGACAAGGAGATGTACTGGCACATGATGGTCGACGACGACAACATGGTCGTTGCCCGCGGCATGGCTCTCCACAAGATGATCCGTCTGGTCACCTGCGCCACCATCAACGGCGGCTACCTCAACTTCATGGGCAACGAATTCGGCCATCCCGAGTGGATCGACTTCCCCCGCGAAGGCAACGGCTGGAGCTACAAGTATGCCCGCCGCCAGTGGGACCTCGTTGACCGTCAGGAGCTGAAATACAAGTTCCTCAACGCCTTCGACAACGCCATGGTAGAACTCATCGGCGGGGTCCACAACTTTCAGGCTCTCCCCGTCGACAAGCTCTGGGAGAAGGACGACGACCAGGTGCTGGCTTTCCGCCGCGGCGATCTCGTGTTCGTGTTCAACTTCTCCCCCTTCAAGTCGTTCAGCGACTACGGCATCCTGGCCCCCGCCGGGAAGTACAAGGTGATGCTCAGCTCCGACTCCCCCGCTTTCGGCGGCTACGGCAACATCGACGAGAGCGTGGAGCACTTCACCCAGCCCGACCCGCTGTATCAGCCCATCGGCCGCGAGTGGCTGAAGCTCTATCTGCCCGCCCGCTCGGCCATGGTGCTCCGCATCGACAAGGGGCGTCCCCGCAAGGCTTCCGCCAAAAAGATTGACAAGGACCTCAACAAGAAATGAATCCGCAAGACCCTAAATCTGAGGCCGTCACAACCGGACCTCAGCAGGGTTTGAATCCATGCGGCCTCTCGGACGGGGAGCTCAAGGAGCTTCTCGACCGCGAGGCCGCGCGGTTCAATACCCCTGACTTCATCGGGGCAGACCCCGTGCAGTTTCCCCGCCGCTTCACCGACCCCGCCGACATCGAGATCGTAGCCCTCCTGAGCGCCACCGTAGCCTGGGGGAACCGCCGGATGATCTGTGCCAACATCGAGAAGATGCTCCGGCTGATGGACTACGCTCCGGCGCCCTACGTGGCCGACGGCGGCTTCGAGGAGCTCCCTGACATGAACATCCACCGCACCTTCTTCGCCCGCGATTTCCGGGCGCTGCTGCGCGGGCTGAGGCCTGTGTATCAGCGGTTCGGCACCCTGCAGGAGTTCGCCCGCGCCGAGCATGTCTCCGACTCGGAATTTCCCGCCTGGGCCCTCGCCGAAGCCCTTAACCGCGAACTCGCCGAAGCTAACAAAGATATTGAAGATGTGAACCTCTCCCGCTGCCTGCCGCAGAATCTGAAAACCACCGCCCTGAAGCGCCTGAACATGGCGCTCCGCTGGCTGGTGCGCGACGACGGAATCGTGGATATCGGAATCTGGGACGTCATCAGCCCCTCGCAGCTATTCATCCCCCTCGACGTCCATGTCGGCGACGTCGCCCGCGACCTCGGCCTGCTGACCCGCAACGCCAACGACCGCCGTTCGGTCCTCGAGCTTACCGCACGTCTGCGCGAGTTCAACCCCGGGGACCCGGTGCTGTATGACTACGCCCTCTTCTCGCTCGGTCTCCCCGGCAACAACCTGCCGGACACCTCCCAGAGCAGATAGAGGGGGATGAAGACCGCGGTGAGGGTGAACGGGTCGGAGGTAGGGGTGATGACCGCCGCGGCCACCACGAGCGCCACTATTGCGTGCCGGCGGTATTTCACGAAGAAGCTGCGGTTCATGATCCCCAGACGCCCTAACGCCCAGGTCAGCAGCGGAATTTCAAACGTCACCCCCATCACGAAAAGTATCGACATGAAGTTGTCGATATAGGAGTCCAGAGTGATTGTGTTCGGAATCGCCTCCGAAAGCTGGTAGCCCGCCAGGAACCTGAGTGTCAGCGGGAAAATCAGCCAGTAACCCACAGCCATCCCCAGGTAAAACAGCACATTCCCCCAGATGAACGCCGCCCCGGCGTGGCGCCGCTCATTGGGATAAAGCCCAGGCGCCACGAATCCCCACAGCAGATAAATCAGCAGCGGGAAGGTGACGATCAGCGCCAGCTCAAACGACAGCGAAAGATGCGTGAAGAACTGCGACGCCAACTGAGTGTTGATAAGCGTGACATGGAAGTCGGTCGCGGTCCCCTCGGCAGCCCCGGCCATCGACGCCAGGCGGTCGAACAACCCGTAAAGCGGGAACGCCCCGTAGCAGGGCGCCAGAATCACCGCATCGAACAGTCGCGGCATTGCGATGAAAACAGCAACGGCCGCCACGGCTATCGCAGCAGCCATCCGGAACATCACGCCGCGGAGCACGTCGAGATGATCCCAGAATGTCAGTTCATTCTCCGCCAATCGGAAATCGGTGATTCAGAGATACTTCATTATTTCTTGGGAGCCTCAGCAGGGTCGGCTTTAGCGGCATCCGTAGCCTCTTTGGCCTCATCTTCAACCCCCTTTACTCCCTCCTTGAAGCTGCGGACACCTTTGCCGAGCCCCTTCATCAGTTCAGGAATCTTCTTGCCGCCGAAAAGCAGCAGCACAACAAGGGCGATAATGATCCATTCCGAGCCACCGGGAAGCGAAAGAAGTGGGATAAGATTGAAAATCATAGCAGTTGTTTTTGTATTGGAAAACAAAGTTACGGCTTTTTCGCTGAATTTCATCGCCATATGAGAAAAAATTCGTAACTTTGCAGTCGCTTTTAGAAATAATTAAGTCATTTCAAGATTCTTTCAAAAGCAGCATCCTCTGTTTGATTTGCAAGAACTAACACAAGTATAGATTCATAGAACTTATGAAAGCATTCGTATTTCCCGGTCAGGGTGCACAGTTCGTAGGTATGGGCAAGGACCTCTACGAGCAGAACGCCCAGGCCAAAGAACTCTTCGAGAAAGCTAACGAAATTCTCGGTTTCCGAATCACCGACCTTATGTTCAACGGCACTGAGGAAGACCTCAAGCAGACCAAGGTTACCCAGCCCGCCGTATTCCTCCACTCCGTAATCCTCGCCAAAGTCCTCGGCGACGAATTCAAGCCCGACATGGTGGCCGGTCACTCGCTCGGCGAGCTCTCCGCCCTCACCGCCTCCGGCGCCCTCAGCTTCGAGGATGGCCTCAAACTCGTCAGCGCCCGCGCGAAAGCCATGCAGAAAGCCTGCGAAGCCAAGCCCTCCACCATGGCTGCCATCATCGCCCTCCCCGACGAAAAAGTTGAAGAAATCTGCGAAGCAACCCCCGGTGTTGTTGTCGCCGCCAACTATAACTGCCCCGGCCAGATTGTAATCTCCGGCGAAATCGAAGCCATCGGCGCCGCCTGCGAAGCCGCCAAGGCTGCCGGAGCTAAGCGTGCCCTCCCCCTGAAAGTCGGCGGAGCATTCCACTCCCCGCTGATGGAACCCGCCCGCGCCGAACTCGCCGAAGCCATCGCCGCCACCGAGTTCCACGAACCCGTATGCCCCGTATACCAGAACGTTGACGCCCTCCCCCACACCAACCCCGTGGAAATCAAGGCCAACCTCATCGCCCAGCTCACCGCCCCCGTCCGCTGGACCCAGACCGTCAAGAACATGATTGCCGACGGCGCCACCGAGTTCATCGAAGTCGGCCCCGGCAAAGTCCTCCAGGGCCTCGTGTCGAAAGTCTCCCGCGACGTCGCCATCTCCGGCCGCCAGTAATCCCCCCCGGCCAGGGCTAACCCGCCGCCATACCGGCCTAATCTTATCGCCGCCACCGCGGCCCCGGCTAACCCCATCGCCGCTAATCCACCCCCATCATAGGGGAAGTCTCCGCTCCCGGAAACTTCCCCTATTTTTTTGCCCCCATAGCCAGCCATTCCAGCCAGTAATCAACTTATTCCCAAGCAATTACCTCCACCCCTGCGTATAGTAACGTACGGACGTGCCTTTGGCACGTTACCCCGGCAGCAACGATTTTTTACACAGAGCTTCACGGAACGAACGGAACTATTTATGGGGGGAACGTCAACCGAACCGCTGCGGAGCTGCCGCTCCTGAACGTTAACGGAAGCCTGCGGGGTGCCTCCGCGTACGTTTCGAAGGCGGAGTGGCCGTAGGCTTCCGTTTGACGTTCCGCGCCAGGCCTTTAGGCCTCCGTTGACGTTCGGGATAATGGTTCCGTTAGTTCCGGGCAGTTCCGTGTAAATAGCTGATTTTTAGATAGATAAAGCCTGTCCACGAGGGAAACGTGCCAAAGGCACGTCCGTACGTTCTTACACATTCTTGTTGCCGGGGGGTCAGCAAGAAGCCCCCGGCAAGGGAAGGCCAAAGGCCTTCATGTTTATGTAACCCCGGCTTAAAAATGGAGCGCAGCGACATTTTTTAGCCGGGGATCCCCCCGGGAAGTAGCTGGGTGAAGGCCGAAGGTCTTCATGAACAATTACTTACTGCCTGCCCCGGCGTCCTTAACTCCACGTGTCGGAAGTCTTTTTACACGGAGCTGCACAAAATCAAGATATTATACAGTGGGACGCCCCTCACGTGCCGAAGGCACCGCCCTACAACCGACGACCGCGCGGACACCTCCCGGCGAAGCGAGGCTGGAGGGAAGCCGGCATAAGGAGGCAGGCGTAGAAGATGTTATGTAGATTGGCGAAAAAGTTGTAACTTTGCAGCGCCAATGGAACATAAACTCCACATATTACTCATAACCCTGCTTGCGCTTCTCGCCGGTGCATGCATCTCTCCGCGTGACCGCGAAACGACTCTGAAGCTCAACCGCCTCGAGCGCAAGCTCGACTCTCTTCCCGGACGGGAGTCCGGCCAACCCCTTCTCGACTCCCTGAGAGCCATTCCCCCCTCGGCCCTCACCTCCGACCGCCTCCGCGCCCACCACGCCCTCCTCCTCTCCCAGGCCCGCAGGAAGGAGAAACTCCCGCTGAACCAGGATTCCCTCATCTCCGACGCCTACAAATATTACTCAAATTCATCCGATGCCAAGCATCTGATGAAAGCCGCCTTCTATCTCAGCCGAGCCGATCAGGAAAACGGCGACTATAATAACGCCTTCCGCCATGCCATTCAAGCTTATCATATCGCCGAACAGCTCGACATTTCGCTTTGGATTGCCCGCACCGCCGAGCAGCGTGCCCTCCTCGCTGTCGATCGTCTTTACATCACCGAGACGATGGAATCCTCCCGGATTGCTTCTATATATTATGAAAAAGCCGGACGAGAAATCAATTCGCAATACTGTCTGATTGATATCGCCGATGGATTGACTTATCAGGAACGCTATAAGGAAGCTGAAATTCTGCTTGACAGTATCATTGCGTCACCTGCTGATACAATGTTGCTGGGTGGAGCACTTTCTTCCGCCATTTTCAATATTTTATTCACAGACAATTTCGATAAAGCAACCGAATATATGGAGCGTATTGAAAAACTCGGTGATAAATATCATTGGGAAACAGACGATTACTTCAACAAGGCTCTTATTGAAATGCATAACGACCGCGACCCATTCCCTTATCTCGATATCGCCCGGCAGAATATGTCTTTTGTCGGTTCAAAAACCCGATATTACTTAATATTAAAAAAATACTACCGCAAGAAAAAAGATTTTCAGAAAGCCATGCATTATGCCGACAGTATTCTTCAACTGGAATATGGTTTCTTTTCAGAATCCTTTAAAGAGAATACTTCCCGGCAAAACATGGAATACTATGAAGAATTGTCGCAAAGCACGGAGAAAAATCTTTCACAGGCAACTCAAATTACAGCATTTGCCCTAATTGGCCTATGTTTATCTGCCTCCATCTATTTTATCATATACCTGTATAAAGCCAGAAAGCACAGCTTATCTCAAAGCCGCATCAAACTGAAAGAAATTGCTTTGGATAACATTGTGCTTCTCCTGGAGATTTCAAAATTTTCAAGCTTGAACCAACAGCTCTCTGAAGAAAAATCCCAACTCGAACGTGCCCGCATTGACCTCTTCAAGGGACAATGGGCAACTCTTAATGGCCTCTGTAAAGAATATCTAAAATCGGATAACTCTGCGATTAACAGAAAGAATGTTTATATTCGTCTTGAGCAACAGTTGGCTCAACTCAAGCGCCCAGAAAATCTAAACGAATTGTTCTCCCTTACAGACTCTTATCTCAACGGGCTTCTGACCCGATTCCGCGCGGAATGTCCTGCGCTGTCTGAGGCCCAATATCAGTTGTTCAGCCTGATGGCAGCGGGATTCTCCCCTCAGATCATATCCCATTTATGTGATATCAATTTAAGCCATTTCTATGTTTTAAAAGGCCGGTTGATTGAAAAAATCCGCATTATAAACCCTCCCCACCTCGAAGAATTTATTAAAATCATATCAAAAACCTGATTATCAGCAAGATAAAAAGCTACTGACAAGCAAGATCGCAGACCATTGATTTTCAAGCAGATACAAGCTGTTAGATTTTTAAGAATCTAACAGCTTGTATCTCTTTAATTCTCAGCGACTTAGACGACGTGCTGTTAGATTTTTTAATGGCTAAAAATTTGATTTTTCAGAATTAAGGCTTTAAATTTGCAGAAAAAGTTTAAAAAATGTCAACGCTCATTAAACACTTCTGCGTATCCTTATTAACACTCGGATCATTGCTCTCGTTTTCCGTTCAGATTTTAGCCGAAGATTCGTCCGAAAATAAGGATAATGATAGCAAGGACAAAACAGTTATTCTAATTAAGCAACCGATACCCAACCGTCCCACCGGCGATGATGGTTCCGACACTATCGAGGCTACGATTATCGGCGATGACCTCCATATCGGACTCGAGGAGCAGACCGGTCAGTGCAATGTTACGGTAACGAACTCCATTACCGGTTCCTCATTCCAGACTACCGTCAGCTCCGCCAACCCCGTTGTCTACAACGTCGGCACTTCCGATGCTCCCCTTATCATTACTGTGGAGACCTCCGACAACATTTCTTACGAAGGTGTCATGATGCCCGAGTAAGTCAACAAATCCCTTCAATAAACCAAAACCGACTATGAAACCAAGTCGATACAACCACTTCGTACCGGTCGATGGCAAGCTCTATGCCTTCAACTGCCTCACCGAAAGATTCTTCCCCGTCCCCGACGGACGGGAAGAAACCTATCGGGAGCTGCTCGAAAATCCCGACCTTTACGAGAAGGATTTCGCCACATTCTACAACAAGATGCGTCCTGCAGGCTTCATCCTCGCCGATGACACAGACGAGATGGCCCTTGTTCGGCAAAAGTACGAGGGCATACGCCGTCCGTCGGAGTATTCCATAATGGTAATGCCCACTTATGCCTGCAACCTACGATGCTGGTATTGTATTCAGGAACACGCCAACATCAGCCTTCCCGACGAATACTTCGACCGCCTCAAACGACATTTCGACAAGGTTGTCAAGCGCGATGACATCACTTCCATTAAACTTTGGTGGTTCGGTGGCGAGCCGATGATCAAGTATGACAAAGTGCTTGATCTCAACTTCTACGTCAAACGCATCAGTGAGGAGAACGGCAAATTTTTCTCATCCAACATCACCACAAACTCCATTCTTCTCACCCCCGAACGTGTTGATCGCCTTCGAGAATCGGGTGTCAATCACTATCAGATCTCAATTGACGGTCCTAAACGCATCCATGATACAGTAAAGGTTGTATTGGGTGAATCAGCCTTTGAACATGCCTTATCCATAGTGGACTATATAGCCCGTACTACGCCCGTCACACTTCGTTTCAACTTTACAAAAGACACTTTAATTCCGGACGAAGTCTTCGCGGATGTTGACAGCCGTATTTCCGAAACATCCCGAAAAAATATAAATTTTCTTGTCTATAAAGTGTGGCAGGAGAATTATGAAGATATAGATGACTCCAAAATCAACGATCTTACCTCTCGACTAAAGCGTAACAATATCAGTCCAACCTTAGCAATTAGCGGGCTCTGCTACGCGGACTATAAAAACTTCTTTTGCGTTTTCCCCAATGGAAAAGTTGATAAATGCGACAATTTGCCACTGGACTCTAACAGAGGATCTATAAACGAAGAGGGAGAGTTGCTTTGGCCCGAGGTTGACAATCTTGAAATACCAATTCTTTCAGGCCAAAACGTAATCTGTGATACATGTCCCTTTCTCCCTGTTTGTTGGGGTCTATGTATAGACAAACGTACGAAAATGCTGGAACAGTACAATGTTCTACATTGTCAATATGATGAAGGGAAAACAGATCTTCTACGTACACTTGGAAACAGAATCAAGAATTTCTTGAGTGAATAGAATCCTTAAGGAGTGAAAATAAAAAAGGATGAGTAGTAAATACACATCATTCACTTATACTAATTTGTTGAACATGAAAAAAGTATTGTTAAAACCCGATCCACTTCTTCTTGAAGAGATCGACCAGCTGCAAGTAAAAGGAGGTTTCGCAGATCCTCTTGCAGCAAAATTTATCTGCTCCCAGACCTTTTGCGAAGGAGGAAATTGCGTCGCCGGATGTAGCTGTAGCTTTATTGGTGACAATTGTAAAGCGGACGCTTCCTACCAGACAACTGACTGTCACAAAAAACCTTAAATGGTTTTCCAACCTCTTCATAACCCCTATAATCATTCTGTAGACATTACGTAAATGATAATTAGGGGGTATGTTCCTGGATAAAAGTCAAAATTATTCCATGTATCAGAAGTTAGGCTTCAAATTTCACGTTGGAAGTTTTGACTTTTATTCTTTAATTATTTGACCAATTCAAAAAATTGTTACAACTTTGAAAAATAATATAAAGAGTCTCTCTTCAAAAGGTTTTATTATATCTAAATTTATCATGGTGCTCAGTAAATTTGCTATTGTCGCTTGTATGTTATTCGGTGTAGTCACCGCTAACGGTGTACCCGTGAAATCAGGCAGCGATGCCCTGTCCACAGATTCAGTCGGCACAGCATCCCTGCCGGCCGACACTTTGGCCGGAGGACAGCTCGGGGAGGTTTCCGTCGAGTCTGCAATGCAGCGTTTCACCCCCACTGCCTCGGTCTACAATCCTACTTCACGCGAGAAGAAATCCGCCCAGGACCTTATCAGTCTGCTGAACATGATGTCGATTCCCCAGCTTGTAGTGAACCCGATGGACAAGACCGTGACCGACAATTTCGGCAAGACGGTGGCCATTTACATCAACTATCTTCCTGCTACAGCCGAGGATCAGAAGACTGTCAATATGGCGAACGTGCGTCGCGTGGAGGTAATGGACTATCCCACGGATCCCCGTTTCAGGGGGGCGGAGCACGTGATCAACTTCATCGTCCGGGAGTATGAGTACGGCGGCTATACCAAAGTCATGCCATACCTTAGCGTCATCCACGGCATCACTGAATCGCTCGACCTATACTCAAAGTTCGTGTACGGAAAGATGACCTACGACCTGTTCGTGTCGCAGACTTACGGAACCAGCCATCATGCAGGCAAAGACCAGAATGAGCGGTTCCTCCTTTCCGACGGCAACGGCGGAATGAAGGACGTGTACCGCAGTCAGCGGGTCGATGACGCGACCTCAAGCTATGGAAGATACCCCATTACATTCAGGGCCACTTACAATACCGACAAAGTGCAGCTTCGCAACATCGTAGGCTTCAATCGTTCGCGCCAATACAAGTCGGACAGTTCAGGCAGTCTGTTCCTGTCTGAAACTCCCGAAAAGGACTACCGGTATTTCCGAACCGGCGAAGATACCTCCGACGGCATTGGCTACCAGGGCAACTATACCTTCATGTTCGCCAACGACTACGCCCTGAGCGTCTCCTCTTTAATCAATTATGCCCATTCGAGCTATACATCCAACTATAACACCACCGCAGGGGAGGCGCTGACACAATATTCCACCGAGAATGCATACGAATGTAGACTTGAAGCCTATGTAAGCAAGACATTCGCTGGCAAACACACCGTCATGCTCGGTGCAAACAGCATGGGTCTGTTCAACCGGGTCAACAGCGTTTATTCCACAGGCGATTTCCGGGACAAAAACGACCAATGGTTTGCCTCAGCCCGTCTACAATACAATTTCTCCGCCGCGAAGGCTGCCGGTGGCGCCGCATTCTACTATGTTTGGCACCGCAACAAAATTAACGGCAAGACTTACGACGACCACTATCCTGTCGCCGCACTATTCGGTCAATGGGTTCCTTCCAACAAACATTCGGTAAACTTCCAGTTCCGGTACGCCACCGGCTCACCCGAAACAACCAATAAGATACCGGATCTGATCCAACGAAACGAGTATCTATACCGATCAGGCAATCCAGCCCTGGAGAATAGTCGCCACATTACAGCACAGCTCTCATACAATTGGGCACCAAGTAACATTTTTCGCACCTCGATATTCGGAATATGGTATCAGATGTTCGACCAGATGACCTTCATCCCAATGCTGCTGCCCGACACCAGAGGCATTTTGATGACTTATGTAAACTCCGGCGATTTCAGGAAAGCCGAGCTCGGCGCCAATTTCAACCTGCGTCTGCTTCAGGGTGCCCTTTCGCTCTCTGCCCGTCCAGCGTTAACCTTCTACAAGTCCACCGGAATCAACTCAATCACCTATAACCCGTTCAACCTCAATGCTTCTGCATTCTATTATTTGGGAGACTTCTATTTCGGCCTACAGTATTTCAAGGGTCGGCTCGCATACGATTCGGAATCGGGTTGCAAACAAAAGCAATACGACAACCTCAGCATTTCCGCCGGATGGAGTAAAGGTAATTGGCAGCTCGGCCTCGGGGCGTACAACCTCACCCATCCTAAAGGGTGCAAAGGATTCAGCTACTTTTATGATTCCAAACTCTACAGCGACCATACCACAGGCTTTACAAGAACCGGAAGCACAACTCTTGTCCTGACGGCCACCTACACAATCAGTTACGGCAAGAAAGTCCTTCAGGGAGATGAAGTCGGCGCTCAGCAAGGTGCATCCTCAGCCATCGCCAGGTAAGGCCGCCGCGTACAGCAACGTACGGACGTGCCTTTGGCACGTATCCCCTGCGGATGGGCTTTTGAGGTTCAAGCAATCTTGCTGATCATGAAGACCTTGAAGTTAAAGATGCTGGTTATGGTGATTCCGGGTAGATTTGCGTTAAACATCTGATTTAGTGAAAGATGCGGGTTTTACGACGGGGTTAACGTGCCAAAGGCACGTCCGTACGTTTTGAAGGTGGAGTTGCAAACTTGGGGCACAGCATTTCAGCTCCGGCATTTTTGGGGAAGTCCCCCGAAAATCGGGTAAGTGTACGATTTTGGACACTTACCCGATTGTAAACTACTGATATTCAATGGGCCTTGACATGGAGCCAAAATTTCTGTTATTTTGCGGTATAACAAAGAAGCTTTTTTTACACATTAACCGAATTCTAAAATGATGCAAAAGTATTTCTCTTTTTTCATAGCAGCTATCTTCTGTATCTCAGCCGGCGTTTTGGATATGACTGCCGGGCGCTTTGCGGCAACTTCGTCGGATTCCATCCCGTCGCTGAGCAAGGCGCAGTTGGATTCCCTGCGGCAGCAGGCGATTGTGGATTCGCTGATGTCGAAGGATTTGGGGGAGGTGACCGTCGAGGGGCAAAAGACAAGGTTTTCCGCGAATTCAAGTGTATATCTCACCACCGCCAACCAGCGGAACGCTGCACAGAATATAACGCAGCTTCTGCAACTTATGGCGATTCCTCAGATTCGGGTCAATCCGCAGAGCAACTCAGTTACCGATAATTTCGGCAAGGAAATTGCAATTTTCATCAACTATCTTCCTGCAACGGATGAAGATCGGGAGGGGTTGAGAACCGCGGATGTCAGGAAGGTGGAGTATCTTGAATTCCCTTCCGACCCTCGTTTCCGCGGAGCCGAGAAAGTACTGAACTTCTTTGTTCAGGAATATGAATACGGCGGCTATACGAAAATATTTACCAGAAGTATGGGGCCCCGCTCATTCCACTCCAACGATAACATTTTCTCGAAGTTCGCCTACAAAAAGATGACTTATGACTTCTTTACGCAACTGAGGTATTTCTACGACAGCCATTACAGGGTGATGGAGAACAGCACGTTCCGTATTCCTGACAATGACGGGAAGGTTTCTGAGTTCACTCGCAATCAGATTTCAGACCATGGGCTCGTGCACCAGTATCTGTTGCCCGTGACTTTCCGCGCCACCTATCAGAATGAAAAGGTGCAGATACGCAATACATTCGGCTACAACTATTGGCGTAATCCCGAGATCGGCTATTCCGGCACGCTGTATAACTCCGCGCTAACACCTCCCGATGGGACTTTCAGCAATAGTACAACTTACCGGTCACATTCTTTCAGTTATACCGGTGACCTCTTTTTCAAGTTACCCTCTGATTTCTCGCTGAGCGTAACGCCGGGGTTCAAGTACTCCCACAACAAGTATCATCTGGGCTATTGGAGTATCACCCCGCCGGAAATAATTGACAACGAAAAAGAAAATGCCTACACTGCTCAGCTGAATTTTTCGTTGCGCAAGCAGTTCAACAAGTTCCATGCGGCGACGCTGGACTTCCAGCATAGCCAGAAGCACAACAATGTACAGACGTTCAACGGGCTGGTTGACGTGACTGACCGCTCGCACCAGTATGATTACCGTGCTTCATTGGGTTACCATCTCAACCGACAAAACATCAGTGTCAAAGCTATTGCCGGTTTGTCGTGGAATAATACCGACATGAACCATAAAACCACATCTGCGGTCGCGCCCTATCTGCAGCTTGCCTCTTCGTTCTCCTTCAACGACAAGAACATGATAAACATTGAGGCTTCTTACCATTCTGTAAGTCCCGGTGCACTCAATAAGGTTGAGTCCATAACGCAGACCAATGAAATGATGTATGTAACCGGAAACCCGCTTCTGAAGAATTATAACAGCATGGAGCTTTCTGCAGCGTATAACTGGGCCCCATCCAACAGCTTTTCAATGAGCGTCTACGGTTCCACCGAACAGAGTTACAACCGCAGACTATTCTTTTATCGGCCCTATGACGACGGCCGGGCAGTGATATGCGCCCCAATCAATAACGGCGATTTTTATAAATATACAGCAGGAGTGTCGACGGGCCTCAACTGCTTCAACAACAGTCTGAATATCTCGTTGATGCCTTCCGTGTCTTACTACAAATCCACAGGATTATACCGCGCCGACAAGACTGCCTTCAATTTCAGTGCAAGTGCATCATATTACCTGAAGCAATTCTTCGTATGGGGTTATATCTTTGCCCCGATTACGGAATTTGCAGCATCGTCAACGATGATCACCAAACACCGCTCGCAGTACTCTTTAAACATAGGCTGGGGTAACGGCAACTGGAATATAGCTCTCGTAGCCTCCGACTTCTTCAACAACGGATTCTACAAGATGATCCAGACGTTGAACACCCCGATTATTACAAACGAAATCAAGAATTATGATTTATCATACTCCCGCATGTTCGGAATCTCCGTGACCTACACCTTCGGTTACGGCAAGAAAATCAAGCGCGGCGACGAAGTCGGCGCCCAGTCCGGCGCCTCCTCCATCGTCACACAATAATCAAATTTGCGAGGTTATATGGGATTTCCGTTTGAGAAGCAGAGAGACGCGATGCAGTGCGGTGTGGCCGCACTGGCGATGGTGTGTCGCTTCCATGGGTATCCCTGCACCCTGCAGCAGCTCGAACAGGTGTGTCACCCCACGCGCGACGGGGTGTCGCTGAAGGGGATTTCCGATGCCGCGAAGTCATTAGGATTCGAGACTCAGGCTGCGAAATTAGAGGTAGATTCGCTGACGGAGGTGCCCCTGCCGTGCATCCTCCACTGGAATCAGAATCACTTCGTGGTGCTATACGGTGTCTCGCGCAGGGGAAACCGTTTCCGGGTGGCAGACCCAGCCAAGGGCAAGACAGTCTATAGCAGGGAGGAATTCTGCCGCGGATGGTGTGGAAACGCCCCTGCGCCTGACACTTCCGGGGAGGGGGAGCCCGAGGGCAGAGGGATAGCGATGTTCCTTGTGCCGGGGGAGGATTTCGGGAAGGCTGCCCATGAGGCGCGCCGGAGGGGGAATCCGCTGAGGGTGCTGATGAAGTACCTCGGCGAATACCGCCGGTACTTCATTCAGATTTTCGCCGGGCTGTTGGTGGCTTGCGCCCTGCAGCTGGTGTTTCCGTTCCTGACTCAGGCGATTGTGGATGTCGGAATCAGGGAGAAGTCAATCGGGTTTATCTGGCTGATACTGTTGGGGGAACTTATGATTGTAATCGGGCGGACCTCGACGGATTTCATCCGCCGATGGCTGCTGCTGCATATCTCCATGAGGGTGAACATATCGCTGCTGAGCGACTTCTTCATCAAATTGCTGCGGCTGCCGATGGCTTATTTCGACACGAAGCTCACCGGCGACCTGATGCAGCGGATCTCGGATCATTCGCGGGTGCAGAACTTCCTGACGCAGCAGACCCTCGGGGTGATGTTCACGATGCTGAGTTTTCTGGTCTTCGGGGTGGTGCTGCTGATCTACGACCTGAAGGTGTTCGGGATTTTCCTGATTGGGACGGCGGTCTACGGGGGGTGGATTGCCTCGTTTCTGCGACGCCGGCGCGTGCTCGACTACGAGCTGTTCGAGCGCCAGGCCGTCAACCAGAACAAGACATTCCGCTTCATCACCACAATGCAGGAGATCAAGCTCCAGGACTGCGAGCGGCGCCGCCGCTGGGAGTGGGAGGACGCGCAGGCCGACCTCTTCGAGGTGCAGGCGAAGACCCTGAAGCTCCAGCAGTCGCAGGAGGCGGGCAGCGTTTTCATCAATGAGGTGAAAAACATACTCATCACCGTCGTTGCCGCCACGGCGGTAATCAACGGATCGCTGACCCTCGGCGGGATGTTGGCGATTCAGTATATCGTGGGGCAGCTGAACTCTCCGGTGGAGCAGCTGATGGGGTTCATCCAGGCGCTTCAGGACGTGAAGATTTCGCTCGAACGCATCAACGAGGTCCACAACGCCCGCGACGAGGAGAGCGACAATCGCCCCTGCCGGGCCATCCCGGAGGAGCTTTCCGTCACCCTCGACGGCGTGAAATTCAGCTATGACCCCCATGCTCCGGAGCTGACAATCAAGGGGATAGACCTACATTTTCCCGCCGGTAAGACCACCGCCATAGTCGGGGCTTCCGGGTCGGGGAAAACAACCCTACTGAAGCTGATTCTCGGCTATTACCCGGTTGAAGGGGGGGAGATCCGCATCGGCGACCGGCGGCTCAGCGACATCGACCTGCGGTGGTGGCGCCGACAGTGCGGCGTGGTGATGCAGGAGGGGGTGATTTTCTCGGAGAGCATCGCCCGCAACATCGCCGTGGATGACTCCGAGATTGACCGGACGCGGATGGAGGAGGCGGCCCGCATCGCCAACATCGACAGCTTCATCATCACACTGCCGACGGGCTACAACACTATCATCGGACCCGACGGCGTCGGGCTGAGTCAGGGGCAGAAGCAGCGAATCCTCATCGCCCGCGCCGTATACCGCAACCCCCGCTTCATCTTCCTCGACGAAGCCACCAACTCCCTCGACGCCCGCAACGAGCGGGAGATTGTCCGCAACCTCGAGGGTTTCTACCGCGGGCGCACCGTGATTGTCGTCGCCCACCGCCTCTCGACGGTCAGCAACGCCGACCACATCATAGTCCTCGACCACGGCACAGTCGCCGAGCAGGGCACCCACTCGGAGCTTGTAGCCCGCCGCGGCGCTTACTACACACTCATCCGCAACCAGCTGGAATTAGGAACGTGATTTATGAAACAAAAATCAAATGATCAATCGCCGCTCATTGCTGACCGGTCGCCGCGCGTGCGGAAGATTTTGGAGAAGGAGCCCCGCGGTCTTTTCTGGGGCGGAATTGCCGCAATTATTTTCGGTATCGTGGTTCTCCTCTTTGTCGCCTCCTTCCTGGGCTGGATCTGATTGTTCGCTTTGGAAGCGAAAAGGCGATGCTCTCCTCAAGACAGGGCATCGCCTTTTTGATTGGTCTCCGCAGCTCATGGCTTGCAGCGGAGATATTGAACGGATTGGAGTATGTTACGGGAGGAGGACTTTGCGGACGGTGGTGCCGCGGCGCTCGATGAAGAGGCCGGCGGAGGGGTTAGCGACGCGGCGGCCGCTGAGGTCGTAGTATTCCGCGGGGGCGGCGCTGTCGGAAGCGGGGTCGGAGGAGATGTTTTCGATGCCGGTCTGGTCGGCGGCGTAGGTCAGGTTGTCCATGCAGAAATAGCCGGGAACAAAGTCGTTGGAGGCGGTCATGGTGATGGAAACGGTCTTGACCTTGCCCAGCGGTTTGAGGTCGCAGAAAGTCCAGGCTGTCAATACATAGTGGTCGGCAGGGTCGGCGCTGCGGTAATCAGCGACGGGGAAAACCACGGTATTGCCGTTGTCGCCGGTGAAGGTCAGTTCGGCGTAATCCCCTTCGGAGAAGGGGTCGGAGTAACCGTCGCCTTGGGTCACGCTGCTATACAGATACATATTATTGGTGATGTAGCAGCCGTCGAGATATGCGCCATCCTCGTTTGCGAGAATCGTGATTTCGGTCTTGTTGATGTAAGGGACAATGCCGGAATAAGCCACGGCGAATCCCGTTCCCTGATATGCACCGCCGGGGACGCTGTTGAACTGATCGACCTCGTAGGTTGCGGCATTGAATGACGTAGAGGTGCTCTCCGAGATGCCGAAGCCACCCCAGTAGGTATAGGTCTCCATGTCGTAGAAGAAGTTGGTGAAGGAGAATCCACCGCTGGTGATATCGGAGTATCCACCTTCGGGGTCACCGGCGTAGTAGGTTTCCCCGGCGGGGACAAGTCCCTCGAAAGTAGCGGGGGCGTAGTTACCTTCGGCGGTCTGGGCCTGGAGCGCAACAGCTCCGGACAATGCAAGGATAAGTAAAGTTTTTCTCATATAGCAGTTAATTGGGTTTCAGGGGATTAGCCAACTTAGCTATTTTAGTTATTTTAGCTAAGATAGCTGATTTCCGCGCACAAAAAACGCGGGAGAGTTTCCCGCGAGCCGCTATTGAGAAAAATCATGGAATAAAAGCCTCCGGTGCTGACTGTCTGACGTCGGACCGCCTCAGAGCCTTCTTACGCCACTTGCTTTTTCCTCGAAAGCAACATCGCGAAAAACGCTTCGGCAGGTCTTCTGACTTACTCCGGCCTCTGAATGATTCGAGCCTTCCCGGCCATCCTTTAAGCGGACGGCCAGTGACGCGAACCGGGCCTTTGCGCCGCGGAGCCTCAACAAACCACCGGATACTGACGTATCCGGGAGTCATGCCGGCTTCGCGCGGGAGCTTACAGCAGCGGGACTGTCCGGGATTCTCACCCGGTTCCCTTTTAAGCGACCGCCGCCGGGCGGCCGCACCGAATTGCGCCACAAATTTACATCCTTTTCCCGAATCCGCCAAACTTTTCCCCAGTTTTTTAACGCGCGGAGAGGCAAATGTTTTTTAAAGCCCTCCGAAACGGTAACCCACGCCGAGCATCAGGTTGCCGGGGTTGTGGAAGCGCTCCAGCCGGTAGCCGGTGCTCAGATACAGATGGCGGGTAATGAATGTCTTAAGCGTGAAAGTCTGATACCAACCGCGCAGATCGCCGCCACCCGGAGCATACACACTGTGGCCGATACCTATATTCACCGCAAAGATAGGCATCTGCAGTTCGGCCCGCACGCTCACTCCGGCCATTACCCGGTGGCTGAACGGCTGACGATAGAAACGGGGGTCATCGGGCGATGACATATGCACATAGTACGGGCTCAGGTTGGCCCCCTCGTCGTACTGGAAATCCAGCGACGCGCCGGCCGAAAACATCGGATTGAAATGCCACAACGGATTGATGTTCAGGCCCAAAACGCCGAAATGTCCGGGTATCAGACGCACATCGGCCTCGTCGTACACCTCCGATCCGTAGTTGCAGTCGAATGTATTCTTGCGCCATGCACCGTAGGCCGTCAGGTCATACGAAATATGCTGCCGGTAGTCGCTCCAGTCCATCTTCCGCCGGGCACACTGCGTGCCAGGCTTCCACACCAGGCCGACCTTTCCCCACACCACATTCACGCCGGGATTGGGATAGTCGGTATTGCCGTTGGAGAAATGCGAGAGATTCACACCGCCGACAAGGCTGAAATGCTCGTTGAGAGCATAGTCGAGCCTCAGCCCAAGGTCGATATAAGCGTTGGCGTGCGAGCCGAAACCTGTAATCGCCTCGTAGTCGAAAGGCTCGGCATCGCCGTTCTTCTTCCATCCGGCCGAGACGCCGAAGTTCCACTCATAGCCGAGGGTCAGACGCTCGGAGAACGACGCTATGCGTGAGCCCTGAAGCACATATATGTTCACCGGGTTGCCTGTAGCTTTCGAGCTGCTGAAGCCGGTGGCTCCTACGCCGATGCCCTGATAGGCATAGGGGTAGTAACGGCCATAACGGCTTTCGGGCGAAAAGCTGAAGGCATACTCCACCGCTCCGCCATACGCGGCACGGGTCCGGGCGCCATAGAAGTTCTCACCCTTCACAATGCGGTTGCTCGGCAGCACATAAGCTCCGCGGAGTGATACCTCCCAGCGGTGCGACACTGCCGTCGAATCCCCCGCAAACACCGACAGCGCGCACAGCGCCGCCGCTATAATGGTCAATATCTGTTTCATAGCTCAGCAACTTCCGATTTGAATTTCACAGGCACCAGCAGATGCAGCCGGCACTGCACCTCCTCGGGCTGTTCGGTAATGGGGTTTACAGCAGTTACGGTGCAGTCGAATCCGACGCTTTCGTAGTCGCACAACAGCGCGACGGACAGCGGGATCCCCGCCGGCAAACTGACCGCCCCGGGCATCGGAGGCATCACGGTGCTGTCATATTGTTGCGCCGACGAAACCAACGGCACCTCCTCGCCGGTCAGCTCCCATCTGAAGCCCGACTGCACCGGCGTAGGAATTGGCACCGTCAGGCCGCAGCTTACAACCTGCTGCGCAAAAACGTTGTCGGGATACATCGGCTCGAAGAAGTAGCGCACAGGCATCGTCTGAGGCTTCTCGAACGTGAACTGCCTCGGCTCGGTCAGTCCCTGGGGGAACCGGACTGAAACCACCTTTGAGGTGACATCCTCGTCGGGGTATCCCAACCACGAATCGAGCGTGTAATCCACACCGAGAATCTCGATGCTGTACTCGCGCGTGGGTTCCACCTTCAGGCTGACATCTACGGAGTCATATCCGTCGGTCACGGTCATGCCGACCGTAGCTACCGAACTGCCCAGGTAATTCACCAGGTTCACTACTATGCCGTCATCGGTGCAATGGCCGTTGATCTCGGCGAAAGGGGATTTGAAAGTATATGAATTCCCCTCCGGCTCACCCCGGTAAATATCCTCGCCCGCAACGAACCAGACATCCGATACCTTCCACTTTTCGCCCGAAACGCGGATGAAAGCCGAAGTGCGGTCCGGACCGAGGGTTTCGGTATCGGCCTTTACTTTGAGCGGTTTGATAAAAATATCATCATTGCATCCCGTCAACAGAGCAGCAATGCAGAGGACAGTAAGCGTAAATATAGACTGTTGAATTCTCATGTGAATGAAAAAAAACATCCCCGGGCGCGGACATCAATACCACCGTACGCCGTTGGTCTGCGAGGAGCGCTTGTCGTATTTGAGGTCGCTCAGCAGCGAGGATTTCACGGAAATATGGAAGTTATAGCTCTTATACGGTCCGACGGGAATCACCGACGCACGCATGGTGAAGCAGTGCAGGTCGCGCGAGATGTTCAGGTTCATATAGGCGATCTTATGCGTCTGGAAGTCATACGACGCCGTGGCCGAGAACTCCCAGTTCTTGGTCGGACGGATATTTCCCGAGAAACTCAGGTTCTGAGTGATGCGCCCCTTGTACTCCAGCTTCTTGTAGTCGAACTCGCCGTAGCCGTAGTTGATCGAGTAGTTCACACTCAGACTCCAGGGCACCGACCAGGGGGCATAGCCGTCGCCATCGAGCTCCAGGCCGTCGTTATCCCCGTCCCCGCTGTTCGGTCCTCCGCGCGGACCGCGCGGACCGTCCGAGTCATCGTCATTGCGGTTGTCGGAGTTGTTGTCGTCCTTGACCTCCTTCTTGTCCTTCCGCTTGAACGTGTCGTTATTGAATGTATAGGAGAAGGATGTGCCGGTGGAGGAGAGGCGTCCCAGCCCCTTGCCGTGGGTCAGACGCAGTTTGTCCACGCGCACCGGGTTGCCCGCGGCATTCAGCGCGTAGGTGTACACATCCCAGGTGGCGTTCAGGTTGAGGTTGAACTGCTTGGTCAGACGCAGCAGCAGCGAAGTGTTGATATTCGACCACTTCAGCGAGTCGGCCGCGAAATTGTAGCTCTGCGAAATCGTGAAGTTCTCGATCAGCGAAATCTTCTTCTCCCCGATGGAGTCGTTGGTCTTCACCTTCGCCTCGAGGTTGTTGGCCAGCGAGAAGCTCAGCGACCCCGTCTTACCCTGACCCGGGACGCCGAAGAGGCTGTTCTGGAAGCGGGAATACTTGCGACGCTGCAGCTGTCCCTGCGAGTCGACGTAGTCGTAGCTGCCGTAGTATCCGAACCAGGGCGAGGAGAAGTCCGGAGCGTAGGTGAACGAAACAGACGGCGTCATCACGTGGCGGATCATCTTGATCTTGTCGCCGAGGAAAGGCAGCGGCTGGAAGAAACCGTAGATTTTCGTATCCATCGACACCGACGTGCTGAAGTCCCAGACGTTGTAGAAGCTATAGGTGGTGTCGGTGACCTCGGCCGACGCGTTGGGGTCCCACTGGCGGCGGATCTTCGAGGTATACATTCGGTCGGTGAAGTTGATCGCGGGGGTGATGTTCAGGTACTGGAACACGTTGAACGTGGCGGAAATCGGGATGTTGTGCTTCATGCCGTTTCGCCAGTCCTTGATGAGGGATTTCTTGAAGAACACATCCTGCTGGGCGGTCAGGGAGTTCTGGAACTGACCGGAGTAGGACATGCGGATTTTCTCGTACCATTTTTCGTCGCCGACCTGTTTCTTGCGCTTGAAGGGGTAGGTCTGCTGCATGGTGACGTTCAGGTTCGGGAACGACACGGCCAGCGTGGAGTCCTGGGTGCGCTGCGACACACTCAGCGACGTTGACAGCTGCCACTTCGACTGGGGGAAACGGTAGCTGAGGTTGACCGTGGAGCTCTTGGTGTTCTCGGTGAAATTATTTGAATAATAGGTATTTACCGACGAGCGGCTGTAGCCCGAGGTGGTGAAGTTCACCGACGCCGAGAGGGTCATGTTGGGGTTCGCCTTCGCGTCCTGCGAGTGGCTCCAGAGCACCTGGAAGTTGGTGGCGGTGGAGTAGTCGGGGTCCCCCTTCTCGCCGTTGACGGTCTTGAGGTAGTTGATCGAGAAATTGCCGTTGAACTTGTAGCGCTTGTTATAGGTCGACTGTGCCGAGAGTCCCCATGAACCCTTGGTGTAGATTTCGCCGGTGAGCGCCAGGTCCACGTAGTCGTTGATGGCGAAGTAATAGCCGCCGTCCGAGAGGTAGAAACCGCGGTTATAGTCGTCGCCGAAGGTCGGCACGATCACACCCGAGGCGTATTTGTCGCTGAAGGGGAAATAGCCGAACGGCACCGCGATGGGCAGCGGCAGGCCGGCCAGCACCATGTATGCCGGGCCGGTGATTACGTTCTTCTTCGGGCGCATCTTACCGCGGGTGAGCTGGATATAGAAGTGGGGATGCTCGTGGTTGTCGCAGGTGGTGTAGCGGCCGTTTTCGATATAATAATCCTCGCCGTCGGACTTCTTGGTGGTTCCGCCGGTCACAAAGCCCTCACCCTGTTCGGTGATGACGTTGGTGATGTAGCCGCGCTTGCTCTTGAAATTGTAGCGCATTGTGGCTGATTCGTAGGAGGTTCCCCCCTCCTCGAACACCGGGGAGCCAATGACCTCGCCGACGGAGTCCTCGCGGCCCACGGCGTAGACCTCCGACTGCGCCATATCGAGCTCGATATCCTCGGCGGAGAGCACAAGGTCGCCGTAGGTGATCTTGCCGTCGCCATACATCATCGACATGTCGCGCCCCAGCATCACCATGGAGTCCTTCGAGGAGAACACCACCTGGTTGTCGAGGTCCACCTTGTCGCGGCGGATCATCGAACCGCGTACGGTGTCGCGCACGAACTTCATCGGGCCGGTTCCGCGCCGCCTCGGTGCCGCAGCGGAGTCTGCCGCCACGCTGTCCTTGGCCACGCTGTCGGGAAGCAGAGCCCGCAGGCTGTCGGGGAGCAGAGCCCGCAGGCTGTCGGGGAGCAACGCCTCCTTCAGGCTGTCGGGGAGAAAGGCACCCTTTAGGCTGTCGCCAGCCAACGCTCCCGCGAGGTCTGCCGCGGCCCGGCCGGCGGCCTGACTGTCAGCTGCAGACACAAAGCCAATCCCCTCCAGCACAGCAGAATCCACCTCCGCCACAGGGGCCTGCAGGGCCCGCGGGGAGTCGCTTCCGTCGCGTGAAAAGAGATTGCCCGCCATCATAAAGGCGGCAAACAGCAACAATATATAACACTGAGAGCGTTTCAAAACGGTGCAAAGTTACGATTTTCCAAGCAAATCCCCCGTATTTCAACTCACTTTTTTCTCTCACGCCACTTATTTTAACTATGCAGGGGTTGCTTTTCGCCCCGCAAAGTGTTAAATTTGCAAAAGTAATCCCAAAACCACACGCCCATGAACCCCGAGACCTCCTCTTCCGTCAACAGCCTCCGCGACTCCTCCACAACCTCCCTCGGCCCCTTCCCCTCGATTCAGGCCGCAACCATCGCCGCCGGGATGCTCGAGGCCAACAGCGTCCCCTGCTCCGTCAGCGGCCAGACCATCGCCGCCGTCATCCCCATGACCGACACCTGGACCCCGGTATACATCATCGTCCCCACGGCCCTCGCCGCCCGGGCCCGTGACCTCCTCCGCTCCGACGCCGACCTCTGACCTCCCCCCGAAACGGGGCCAATGCAAAACGATGCATTTAAAGTATTTATTATCAAAGAAATAAATCCCTCCGCAATTCTGGAATCACGGAGGGATAATCGGTTTGTCTTCGGCCTGTCAGCCCGAAGTTCTTATTCTTATTCGTTTTCGTTGCCGGAGAACTCCATCAGGTAGGCCTTGATGAAGCCGTCGAGGTCGCCGTCCATCACCCCGTTGACATCGGAGGTCTGGAAATTGGTGCGGTGGTCCTTCACACGGCGGTCATCGAAGACGTAGCTGCGGATCTGCGAACCCCATTCGATTTTCATCTTCCCGGCCTCCACCTTGGCCTGCTCCTCCATGCGGTGGGCAAGCTCCTTCTCGTAGAGAATCGAGCGCAGGTGGCGCAGGGCGTTCTCGCGGTTCTTAGGCTGGTCGCGGGTTTCGGTGTTTTCGATGAGGATTTCCTCCTTCTCGCCGGTGTAGGGGTCGGTGTACTGGTAGCGCAGGCGCACACCCGACTCCACCTTGTTCACGTTCTGGCCGCCGGCACCGCCGCTTCGGAAGGTATCCCACGACATCAGCGCCGGTTCAACCTTCACCTCGATGGCATCGTCGACCAGCGGGGTCACGAACACCGAAGCGAACGACGTCATGCGCTTACCCTGAGCATTGTAGGGCGACACGCGCACCAGTCGGTGCACACCGTTCTCCGACTTCAGGTAACCGTAGGCGAAATCGCCGTCGACCTCGATGGTGCAGGATTTGATGCCGGCCTCGTCACCCTCTAAAAGGTTGGAAATCTTGGTCTTGTAGCCGTGCTTCTCGCAGTAACGCAGATACATGCGCATCAGCATCGAAGCCCAGTCCTGACTCTCGGTGCCGCCGGCACCGGAATTGATCTTGAGGACAACACCCATGTGGTCCTCCTCGCGGCGGAGCATGTTGCGGAGCTCCAGCTCCTCGATTTTGGCCATGGCGTCGGCATACATCGCGTCGAGCTCCTCCTCGGTGATACCCTCCTCCTTGAAGAAGTCCCAACCGACCTCGAGGTCATCGACAGCGCGTTCCACCTCCTCATAACCTTTCACCCATCCCTGCAGGTCTTTGATTTTCTTCATCTGGGCCTGCGCCTCCTTGGGATTCGACCAGAAGTCGGGCACATGGGTGCGGAGTTCCTCCTCCTCTATCTGAATCTTCTTGTTGTCGACGTCAAAGATACCTCCTCAGCGCCAGCTTGCGCTCCAAAGCCTCTTTGAGCTGCTCTTGTGTAATCATCTCAGGTCTTTGTCCATATTACGAACCGCGCTCCCGTCATTTGTGGAGGAACGCGGTCCAGGTTTGCGAATAAAAATTTAATTGTACCCCGGAGCAGAATCGAACTGCTATCAAATGTTTAGGAAACATCTATTCTATCCGTTGAACTACCAGGGCAAAACTTCAGGCATATCACAACATCCCCACGAACCTATGCGGGCGGATTTGCCGAAATCCGCTGCAAAGATAGCAAATCCTCTTCATCCCCGCAACTTTTCCCACAAAAATCCACCAACCGCGCTTACGAAAACGCCCCCGCCGGATGGGCGAGGGCGAGAGCTGCAACGAACTTGTAAAAGTTGTAAATCAAACGAGACGAACACAGCTCAGTTCATTTCCGAAGGCGTTGAGAGCCGCCTGAATTTTTTCGGTGGTCTTGGGCGAGGGACGGCGATAGCCTGAAATATACTGCGAAAGCTGAGCGGCAGAAATGCCGGTGAGTTTGGCGAGGCCCTTATAAGAAAGCATATCGCCATAATACAGGAGGAACGAGGGGATGTCGTATGAGAACGAGAACTCAGCCTCGGTAAAGGGCTTGCCCTCCTCGGCGAAGAAAGCTTTCATATCCTCATACTCGGCCTTGAAATCGGCCATTGCCTCGGCAACAGTATTGCCGTCGCCATGAACGCCCCATCCGAGATTGTCGTTGTCGGGCATATAGGCTCCGAAAGTTCCATCCTTGCCCTTTTCTATTAACACTCTTACTTGCTTCATATTCCTATAATTTATCATTAAAATGTGAGGGCATAAGCCCCAACCCTTATTTTATTCCGGCGTCTTTCAGGATTGCCTTTAGGGTTCCGTTTTTTACTTCCTCACCTCCATGGTGACTTGTCTTGAAATAGTTCCCGGTTATCGGAGAGTACCAGAGAGGATGACTTCCTCGGAGACGCCCCGTGTCGTAACAGCCGGCCTTTTTCAGCAACTTGTGTAGTTCGTTGTACTTCATTGTCCGTTGTGTGGATTTACATCGCAAAGATAATGCTAAATTTTTATTTAGCCAAATTTAATCCACAAAAAATTTGTCATTGGTTTACTTTAATCAGTCTTTGTTTATATTATCCCAAACTCGCGTTAAAGCCCGTCGGAGAAATCCGAAAGCAACTGTTCATGAAGACCTTCGGCCTTCACTCAGCTACTTCCCGGGGGATCCCCGGCTAAAAAATTTCGCTGCGCTCCATTTTTAAGCCGGGGTTAATTGAACGTGAAGGCCTTTGGCCTTCCCCTGCCGGGGGCTTCTTGCTGGCCATCCGGCAGCTAAGTCGGCGATTGCCGGGGACTGACCATCGGGCAGCCAAGTTGACGATTGCCGGGGACTGGCCATCCGGCAGCTAAGTTGGCGATTGCCGGGGTGATGGCTGACCATTAGACTTTCAGACTTCTGATTGAAGGGATTGTGGAGCATGGTTGTGGAGCGAGCAGCCCCCGGCGGGGCAAGGCCAAAGGCCTTGATGTTTACGTAACCGCGGCTTTGCGCCCCGTCAGGGGAGCATAGCCGCGGACCCTGTCAGGCAACAACGGAAGAAGGCCGAAGGTCTTCATGATCAGCAAGTTTGCTTGGCTTGTAATGTTATCTGACTAAGAATTAGCTATTTTACACAGACTACTCCGCAGGCTTCCGTTAACGTTCAGGAGCGCAAGCTCCGCAGCAGGTCGGTTTTACGTTCAAGCTCCGCAGCTGTTCAGTTTGACGTTCCAGAGACAAATTTGCTTCCGTTAGTTCCGGGTGGTTCCGCGTTAAATATGCGCTTTATTGTCGCTTTGGGTTGCTTATTCAGGTAAAAAATGCGGAGGGATGGCTGATAATTCAAGAATTTTTAATACATTTGCAAATCAGGGAGTTCCCACTCGCTCCCAACCATATTCATATTCCTCTCTCCCAACCGTATTCATATCTGTTTCAATTCCAAATTCACCAAAACCAATCGCTATGCTAAAACAATTACTCATCGCATCAGCAATGGCCTGCGCGGTTTCCATCTCCGCCCAAGGCATTGTGCCCCCCTGCACCCTCTCTTGCATAACTCAAGAGGATTTCAACAAGTGGTGCGATCCCATCGACAACAATGGCGACGGGACAACCTGGTATTATGACAGCAGCAACAAGTGCGCCACTTACAAATGGAATAGCAGCAATCCCGGCGACGATTACCTCTTCAGCGAGGCTGTAACCCTCACCGCCGGGACAAAGTATGAAGTGAAGGCTTACATCAGTTCCGGCAGCTTCGAAGAAGCTTTCTCGATTTATGCAGGCAAAACCGCTTCTCCCGAAGGTCTGACTCTGATTTACGACAACTCGAGTTTCAAGAACAGCGGCTCTTTCATCTGGCTCGGCGGAGAATTCACCGCCGATGAGGACGGAGACTATTACTTCGCCATTTATTGCCATTCCAAAGCAGACAAATTTTATCTGTACTTCAAGCAGATGACCATCGACCCGCTGGTTGCGCTTCCCCTGGCAGCCACCGACGGCTCGGCAACAGCCGGGGAAATGGGGGCGCTTACAGCCACGGTTTCCTGGACCATGCCGACCCGCACCTCCTTCGACACCGAGCTGACCTCGATCGGCGGCGCCCGCATTTATCGCGACAAATACTCCCGTTATTCGTCTGTCTCCATCAGCGATGCAACGCTCGTTGGCACCTTTGAAGGCGGAGAACCCGGACAGCAGGCAACATGGATCGACAACACTGTCCCCGAAGGCGGCCTTTATGAATACGCCGTTGTTCCCTTCGATGCCAACGGTGCCTCGAAGGCTACGCCGCTGCGCATTAATTCCCCTTGGATTGGCCCCGACACCGGCGTCAGCTCCTCTTTTACTGTAACAGCTGCCAAAGTAGATGGCTCCGACAACACAGTGAAGATTTCGTGGGAAACTCCCGCCGGCAGCAACGGCGGTTATGTCGATGCCTCGAAAATTCGCTACCGCATTTCGCGAAAAGGGAAGATTAACACAAGCAGCACATACGTTGTCGAGGACTTCTCAGGCAATGAATTCACCGACAACACCATCGTAACCCTTGACGAATACACCTACACCATCTCTGTAAGCTATAACTCAAGCTCTTACAGCTGGTCGGGCAGCAGCTCGAACGGCGTGGTAGCCGGTCCTCCCTACTCGGTTCCTTACGCAGAGGATTTCTCCTCCTCGAATTCTCTGTTATTCTGGACTCTGTTCCACGGTGAAGGCGCAACCCGCGACTGGAGCCTTTCCTCCAGCGCGCTTAAATACTGGGGCGATCCAGCCGATGCCTGGGCAGCTACTCCTCCCATTCAGCTGAACGCCGGCGTTCCCTACGAGATGTCCTTCAATTCCTACGTTAACAAAGCCACATCTCCCAAGGAACTTTACATATATGTCGGCAGCGAACCCACTGCTGCAAGCCTCTCCGAAACAGAGATTTTCCATGAGACAATCTCCAATACCTCATCCTATCAGTCCCGCAAGGTGAACATCAGCGTTCCCGCCGACGGCGTCTACTACATCGCTTTCCGCTGCTTCGGGCCGTCGGACAGCAACGACCTCTATGTCGACAACATTTCGCTGACTGAGACCGTCTTCACCCCCGGCGCCGTCAGCGACTTCAAGGCCGAAGCCGCCCCCGAAGGTGTGATGGCCGCCAACATCTCCTGGACCAACCCCGCGGTGAACAACATCGGCGAAACCCTCCCCGAAATCACCAAGGCTGAAATTCTGCGCAAGAACGCTGTTGCCGGCATTATGGTCGACCCGACTCTGGTAGCCACCATCACCGAAGGTCTGACACCCGGCGAAACCGCCACATACACCGACAACAACTTTACGGATGCCGTTCCCGGCAAATACACCTACACCCTGAAACTCTACCTCGGTGAGAACGCCGGCGATGCCGTCACCTCCACCACCGAATGGATTGGTCCCGACACCCCCGCGACTCCGACCGATGTCACTGTTACCGTAGCCGAAGACGGCAGCCGCTCCGTTGCCTTCTCGCACGAAACAACCGGCGTAAACGGCGGTTATGTCGATCCCGCGGCGCTCCGCTACGAAATCACCCGCAACGGCGAACTGATTGCCTCGGATGTCACAGCCTCACCCTTCATCGATGAGGAGGTGCTCCAGCTCGGCTCTTATATTTATGGTGTAAAGGCCGTGTTCGGCGAGCTCATGAGCGATGAGGCCAAAGCCGCAGCCGTTGTCTTCGGCGCTCCCCTCGAGCTCCCCTACACCGCCGACTTCGCGAATGAAAAGGACCTCTGGACCCTCACCGGCGACCGTCCCAACAACACCTGGACGATTCAGACAGACTGGAGTTCATATCTTCAGGCCAACTATGCCAGCGACAATTCCTGGGCGTTCACTCCCCCCATTCATATGCCTTACAGCATTGTTTCGCTAACTGGCCAGGGAATGTGCTGGTCTTCAAACACTCCTGAACATATTGAGTTCTACCTGAGCAAATCCACCGACCATACTAACGCAGAACACCACACCCTGATTGGTTCCAGCGATTTCACGTCCGGCAACAGCGAGAACTTCTCACATGAATTCACAACCCCTGGGCCTGGTACATATTATATCGGTTTCCGCATCCTCACTAACAAGCATCAGGCCCGCATCTATGCGCCCTCGCTTGCCGTGACCTTCGACCTCAGCGGCGTTGAGTCCGTTTCCTCCGATTTCAACGGCCAGCTGATGTACAGCGCCGCCTTCGAGAGTGTATGCTGCGCCGAAGCCGCCGACATCAACGTATATTCCGCCTCCGGCGTGCTCATGGCAAGCGGTAAGGATGTCACTAAGCTGAGGGTCGCCGACCTCCCCGCCGGCGTATACGTTGCCACCGGTCGCCTCAGCGGCGGCAAGGCTCTCCCCGCCCTGAAATTCGCGAAATAATCCCGCATACAGATGAAGAAATTATCAGCATTATGCCTGTCGGCTGCCGCTTTGGCGGCAGCCGTCTCCGCCGCCCAGTCAGTCGGAGCTTATACCGCTGATGAGGCACCTGCCAAAGTCGCCGCCATCCCATCGCTCCCCCAAGCCGAAGGGAATCTGTTTACCGGCGGCTTCACCAAATCAACCTCACCGCTGCGCGCTCCCGGCAGCTTCCGCACCGGCGAGTCCGCGCTGCAGCCCGGTTTCTCGGTGCTCGGCCAGGAGGCCGCAGACGTCACCGTATGGAGTGAAAACTTCGACGACGGCGCCGACGGATGGACCCTCGAGCCGACATCCTATGCCACCTGGACCACCAAACAGATCGGCGCCCCCGGCACCGCCAAAAGTTTCTCGGCCATCGACCCCGATGACGTGCAGTCGCTATTCGTCGAAGGTCCCTACCAGACCTTCCGCCGCGAAATCACCAACGCCACATCCCCGGCGTTCGACGTCCCGGCCAACGCCACCCTCGACGCCTGGATCGGCTACTCGCTGAACTACGAGGACACCAACTCGCTGACCATCAGCATCTCCGACGATGACTTCGCGACCTCCGCGCAGCTATGGCACAGCAACGAGAGCGGCGAAACTTCCAAGCCCTGGGCATGGAGGAAAATCTCCCTTTCGCTGGCCGATTACGCCGGGAAAACCGTGAAAATCCGCTTCACCTACGGCCCCGGCACCGACGATATATTCAACACCGGCGGCTACCTCGGCGACTATTCAATCGACGGCATCAAGGTCAACGCCAAGCAGTCAGTGGACCACGTCGACGTAATGACCGGCGAGACCGTCCAGTTCCTCGACATCACCGAAGGTGAGGTCGCCTCGCGCCTCTGGAGCTTCCCCGGCGGTGTCCCCTCCGAGTCCACCGAAGCCTCCCCTGTCATCTATTACACCGACGACGGCAGCTATGACGTTTCCCTGACCGTCACCGACGCCGAGGGGAACAGCTCGACAACCACCGCCACGGCCTTCGTCGGGGTCACCGGCACCGCTCCCGTCGGCGCCATCCTTCCCCCCGCGACCTTCCGCCGCACCACCACCGGCAAGTACATGGTAGCCCCGTCGGTTCCCGTCACCTTCCGCGACGCCTCCGCCGGCTTCCCCTCGGAGTGCCACTGGATTTTCTCCGGCACCTCCGACGATTCCGGCGCCATGGAGGAGATTGACGGCCCCGAAGCAACCGTAATCTACCATTATCAGCACGACTGGCCCGTGGGTCTCAGCGTCAGCAACCGCCACGGCAACTCCGACGCCCTCGCCGAAGTTTCCGCCGAATTCCAGGGGGAGATTTCCAACCTCCGTGCCGATGACCAGGTGACCGTTGCCGACCTTTGGGACGGCGAAGGCCGCTTTCCCGGCTCCGGCCCCGCAAGCCTGAACGTCACAGCCTACGCCGAGCGGTTTTCCGCTCCATCCGCCCCCGTTTTCATCCCCGGTGTGAACGTCTATTTCGTTGATACTGAGGCCAGTGAGCTGATTGACCAGATTCAGTCGGTGACCGTCTCAATCTGCAAGGTCGGTCCCGACGGTTGCCCCGGCGAGAAACTCGAATCAGCCTCATGGGCAGTATTTGAGCTCGACGGTCCCACCGCCACCGGTCTTCGCGCCACTCAGTTCGAGTTCTCCAATGCCGTGATTCTCAACGAGCCGTTCTTCGTCACCGTCGAGGGTATTCCCCCCTTCCGCGAAGCTACCGAAGAGAAGGGCCGGACCCTCGTAACCTTCGGCATGGCCGCCATGCGCGGCGAGGGGGGCACCGCCCTCTGGAAGAAAAACGGTCAGTGGCAGGAGATTGCCGACTACTTCCCCGCCGGCCAGAACCACACTTCGTTCATGATCTGCCCCTACGTAGCGCACTCCATCCTGACCACCTTCCCGCTGGATGACAGCCGCGAAATCACCCTCACCCGCGAGGCTGGTTCCGTAGACAAGGTGCTTTACACACTCTATGAAATCGACGAGCCCACTGTCGATGTCGACTGGCTCAGTGTCACCCGCGATGACCCCACCAGCACCCTCCAGACTGTAACCATCGCCTACGACGCCCTCCCCGACGGCAGCCAGCAGCGCACCGGCCACATCACTTTCACCGACGGCGCTTCCACGATGGTCTGGACCGTCACCCAGACCACCGTCTCCGGAATCACCGTCATTGAGTCAGACCCCGCCGCCGGCGTTGCCTCCGGCATGGACGCTCCCGCCTACTACAACCTCCAGGGCATCCGCGTCGCCAACCCCACCCACGGTACATACATCCTCATCACCCCCGACGGCAAAGCCACAAAGATTCAGCGCTGAACGGGGGTGACGAAGAGCTCACTAACAATAAACTGGAAATGAGAATTATACGAGGTAAATACGGACGAAGGAGGTTCGACGTGCCGACCAATATCACGGCCCGGCCGACAACCGATTTCGCTCGCGAGAATATTTTTAATGTGCTGGAAAATATGGTGGACTTCGAGGAGGATGCTCCCGAGGCCCTGGACCTGTTTGCCGGCACGGGAGCCGTGTCGCTGGAATTTCTGTCGCGCGGCTGCCGGTCGGTGACGTCGGTTGAGAAGGCTGCGACGCAGGCCAACTTCATCAGTAAGGTTGTCAAGCAGTTAGGCGACCCGAACCTGCACCTGGTCCGCGGCGACGCGCTGCGCTACATCCAGGCTTCCCCCCGGAGTTTCGACATCGTTTTCGCCGATCCCCCCTACGATATCCCCGGCTTCGCCGAAATTCCCGTGAAGGTCCTGGAATCCAAGCTGCTGCGCCCCGGTTCCATCTTTATCCTCGAGCACTCTGGCAAGCACGATTTCTCGGCACTCCCCCATTTCGCCGAGCATCGCGCCTACGGTTCGGTGAACTTCTCAATCTTCCGTATCCCGCAGGAATAATCCCGCAGGAATAATCCCGTAAAATAGCGAATCGCAGGAACGCGCCAAAGACACGTTCCTGCGATTTGTTATATTTTTTCTTATTTGTCGCGGACGATGATGAAGTCGAGGAGCGAAACGAAGGCGTCGCGGGTGGCCGACGGGGGGAAGGCTGAGGTCAGCAACTCCACGGCCTGGTCGCGCAGACGCTCCATGGTGGCGTAGGCGTATTCAATACCTCCGTTGGCTACGGCGTAGTCGATGAGTTCGGCGATTTCTCCGGGTTCGAGAAGCTCCTTTTTGGCCAATTCCACCATGCGGTCGTGCTGCGGGCCGTCGCCGGTGAGCAGCACATGGAGCAGCGGGAGGGTGATTTTCCCTTCGCGGAGATCATTGCCGGTCGGTTTGCCGAGCTGCTCCGAGGGGAAGTAGTCGAAAATATCATCCTTGATCTGGAAACAAAGCCCTAACAGCCGGGAGAATTCGCGGAGGGCGTCGAGACGCTTCCCCGGCTTCTCGCCGGCAGCGTAGGCGCCGACTTCGGCGCAGCTGATGAACAGCGACGCTGTCTTGCGGTAGATGATCTTGAAGTAGACCTCCTCGGTCAGTTCATTGTAGCGGGCGTTGTAGATCTCGTCGAGCTCGCCGATCGAAAGGAGGCGCCCCAGCGAGGAGATGGAGTTGACGATTCGGATATCGCCGGTCTCCGACGCCAGCATCAGGGAGTTCGACAGGAAGAAGTCGCCGATGAGCACCGCCAGGTGGTTGTCCCATATACCGTTGATGGTCGGGGCGCCGCGGCGCATGCGGGTGTCGTCCACGACATCGTCGTGGATGAGCGAAGCATTGTGCAGAAGTTCCACTGCGGCGGCGCCGCGGAGGGCGTTGTCGCTAACCTGCCCCAGAAGCTTGGCCGACAGCAGCACGATAATCGGACGAATCTGTTTCCCCTTCCGTTCGAGATAGGTGGCTATCACCTTGTTCATCAGGACATTAGGCGACGAAAGCGAAGCCGAAATGGTGTCGTTCAGCTGCTTCAGTTCGGGGGCCAGCTCCGTCTGGATGGATTGAAATGTAGTCACTTTCTCAAAAAATTTGGCACAAATTTACGAAAACTTCTTGTAACAGACTAAAAAATTCAACGGAAAAAGTTAACTTTGTAGCCTGAACCTCTCCTTCAGGGCGCAAGCCGGAGGTGCCGAACAGGTTCAAAAGCGGAGTTTTGCTTACAGATTGCCGGCAAGACCCCGGCTTCACTACACAATTCGCAGTAATTTCCAGAATTTCTATACGAAATCATGAACAACACAAACGAAAGAGTAAAAATGCTCGACAAAGTCGCTGTCCGCTTCTCGGGTGACTCGGGCGACGGCATGCAGCTGGCCGGCAACATTTTCACCAATGTATCGGCCGGAATGGGTAACTCCGTGTCAACTTTTCCCGACTATCCGGCCGAAATCCGCGCCCCGCAAGGGTCGCTCGGCGGTGTTTCGGGATTCCAGGTGAGCATCGGCTGCGGTGTCCACACTCCCGGTGACAAATGCGACGTGCTGGTGGCCATGAACCCCGCCGCCCTGAAGCAGAACCACAAGTTCCTGAAGGCCGGGGGCGTCATCATCACCGACATCGACGCCTTCCGCCCGGAAAACCTGCGCAAGGCGCTGTTCGAAACCGACGAACCCCTCAAGGAGCTCGGCATCACCGCCGAGGTGCTCGAGGTCCCTGTCACCGCCATGACCAAAGCCGCCCTCGAGGGCTCCGGCATGGACGCCAAAGGTGTGCTGAAATGCCGCAACATTTTCGCCCTGGGTCTGGTATGCTGGCTCTTCGACCGTCCGCTCGAAGCCGCCGAAGCCATGATCCGGAACAAATTCGCCAAGAAACCGGCCATCGCCGAAGCCAACTCCAAAGTGCTCCGCGCCGGCTACGACTACGGCCACAACATCCACGCCGGAGTCTCCACATATAAAGTACAGACCGAGCCGATTGTGCCCGGCACCTACACCGATGTCAAGGGCAACGAAGCTACTGCCTGGGGTCTGATCCTCGCCTCCGAGAAGTCCGGCCGCCCGCTGTTCCTCGGCTCCTACCCCATCACCCCCGCCACCGACATTCTCCATGAGCTGGCCAAGCGCAAGGACCTCGGCGTCGTAGCCTGCCAGATGGAGGACGAAATCGCCGGCGTCTGCTCCGCAATCGGCGCCTCGTTTGCCGGCGACCTCGCCGCCACCTCCACCTCCGGCCCCGGTCTGGCGCTGAAGAGCGAAGGTATCGGCCTGGCCGTAATGGCCGAGCTCCCGTTGGTAGTCATCGACGTGCAGCGCGGCGGGCCCTCCACCGGTCTCCCCACCAAGACCGAGCAGACCGACCTGGCGCAGGCCCTCTACGGCCGCAACGGCGAGTCACCCATCGTGGTTGTCGCCCCCCTCTCCCCCACCGACTGCTTCAACATGGCTTTCGAGGCCTGCCGCATCGCCATCGAGCACATGACTCCGGTAATCCTGCTCAGCGACGCCTTCATCGGCAACGGCTCCTCGGCATGGCGCATCCCCGACGCCGACGAGTTCCCCGCCATCACCCCGCGCTATGTGCCTGAGAACCTGCGCGAAAGCTGGACACCCTACATGCGCGACCCCGAAACCCTCTCGCGCTACTGGGCCATCCCCGGCACCCCCGGCCTGATGCACCGCCTGGGCGGTCTGGAGAAGAACGCCAAGACCGGCGGCATCTCCACCGACCCCGCCAACCACGCCCTCATGGTCGAAACCCGCCGCAAGAAGGTGGCCCTCGTGGCCAACGACATCCCCGCTCAGGAGGTGAAATGCGACTCCCCGGAAGCCGACACCCTGCTCATCGGCTGGGGCGGCACCTACGGCCATCTCTACGACGCCGCCGAGGAGCTGAACCGCATGGGCCACAAGGTTGCCCTGGCGCAGTTCCGCTACATCAACCCGCTGCCGGCCAACACCGCCGAGATTTTCTCGCGCTACCGCCGCCTGATCGTGGCCGAGCTCAACACCGGACAGTTTGCCGACTATCTCCAGGCCCGCTTCCCCGGCCGCGAGTTCCTCCGCATAAACAAAATCGAAGGACAGCCCTTCCTTGTCAGCGAAATCGTTGATCGGGTACGCCACCTCATCGCCGAACACTAAAGATGAAAAACATGGAAACAAATTCAACTCAGCCCTGTGCGGCTCAACAATATAAGGCCGGCGACTTCAAGAACTCCAGCCCCGTGCGCTGGTGTGCCGGCTGCGGCGACCATGCCGTGCTCAACTCTCTCCACAAGGCCATGGCCGACCTGGGGGTCGCTCCCGAGATGACCGCCGTGATCTCCGGCATCGGCTGCTCCTCGCGCCTGCCCTATTACATGAACACCTACGGCTTCCACACCATCCACGGCCGCGGAGCCGCCGTAGCCACCGGCTTCAAGGTGGCCAACCCCAAGATGACCGTATGGCAGATCTCCGGCGACGGCGACGGCCTGGCCATCGGCGGCAACCACTTCATCCACGCCGTGCGCCGCAACATCGACATCAACATCCTGCTGCTCAACAACCGCATCTACGGTCTGACCAAGGGTCAGTACTCCCCCACCTCGGCCCGCGGTTTCGTCAGCAAATCCTCGCCCTACGGCACCACCGAGGATCCGTTCATCCCCGCTGAACTCGTGTTCGGCGCCCGCGGCACCTTCTTCGGCCGCGCCATCGACGTAGACCTCCCCGTGGCCCGCGAGGTGATGCTCGCCGCCGCCCGCCATAAAGGCACCTCCGTAACCGAAATCCTGCAGAACTGCATGATTTTCAACAACGGCATCCACTCCGGAATCACCGACAAGGAGGTCCGCGCCGACCGCACCATCCATCTGGTCCACGGCCAGAAGATGCTCTTCGGCAAGAACATGGAGAAGGGAATCGTGGCCGACGGCTTCGAGCTCAAGGCCGTGGAAATCGGCAAAGACGGCTGGACCATAGACGACGTGCTTGTTCACGACGCCCACACGCCCCGCAACTTCCTGCATCAGCAGCTCGCCATGATGGACGGCACCGATCTGCCGGTGGCTGTCGGCGTCATCCGCGACGTCGAGGCTCCCTCCTACGAGACCGAAGTCTCGCATCAGGTCGAGGAGGTCCGCGCCCGCAAAGGCTTCAGCTCCCTGCGCGAGCTCCTGCTGGCCGGCGACACCTGGACGGTAAAATAATTCAAACTTCAGGATTCCGGGTTGCCCGGCAGTCCGGAATCCTGAAGTTGAAACCTAAATAACACCTTAATATGAGCAACTCATATCCTCCTCAGTATCAGGGCAACAGCCAGCAGTATCAGCGGCAGTATCAGCAGCAGCCATACCAGCAACAGCAGCCTTATCAGCAGCAGTATCAGCAACAACAGTATCAGCAGCCATACCAGCAGCCCTCATACCAGAACCAGCATCAGTATCAGCAGCCCTACCAGCAGCCGGTAATGCCTGTAATGATGGAACGGCGCTCCAACGGCATGGGTACCGCCGGCTTCGTGCTGGCGCTGATTGCCTTCTTTTTCGGCTGGATTCCCGTCTTAGGGTGGATTATCTGGCTCTTAGGTCTGATCTTCTCGATTGTCGGCGTCTGCCGTCAGCCCCGCGGTCTGGCCATCGCCGGCCTGGTCATCTCGGGCATCTGGATTATAGCTCTTATAATCGTCGTGGCCACTATGGGCGTCTCCATCGCCTCCCTGGCCGCCATGGGTCTGTAAGGCCCCGCAGCCATGAGCCTGTAACAGCCCCGGCCTCTCTCCGCCCCTTTGATTCACAAATAAAAACCTGAAAAGATTATGGGCAAATTTCTGCAAGATTTCAAAGAGTTCGCCATGAAGGGCAACATCATCGACATGGCTGTCGGTGTAATCGTAGGCGGCGCGTTCGGCAAGATTGTCAGCTCGCTGGTCAACGACATCATCATGCCCGTCATCTCCATCCTCACCGGCGGTGATGGCCTGAAGAACCTTAAGTACATCATTGTCAACGGCAAGGAAGCTACTGCCGAAGGTGTAGCCGCCGTCGAAGAGGTTGCCATCAACTACGGTATGTTCATCCAGAACATCGTCGACTTCCTGATCATCGCCCTGAGCATCTTTGTGGCTCTCCGCGTGATTGTCAAGTTCAAGAAGAAGGAAGCCGAAGCTCCTGCCCCCGCTCCCGAACCCTCGAAGGAGGAGGTCCTCCTCACCGAAATCCGCGACCTGCTGAAAGCCAAGAAATAATTAGTTCCCCCATATGCCCCACGAGCTGATTTTCCTAATCGGGTTCATGGGAGCCGGCAAAACCACCCTCGGGCGCGCCCTGGAAGCGAGGCTTCCGGGGTGGCGTTATGTCGATCTCGACGAGCTCATCGAGCTGCAGGCGGGGATGTCGGTTCCCAAGATTTTCGCCCTCTACGGCGAGAAGCACTTCCGGCGTCTCGAACATGAGACGCTGCAGGGGCTGCTCGACCGCCGGCACACCATCGTGGGGTGCGGCGGGGGGACCCCCTGCTTCTACAACAATATGGAGCTGATGAACGGGGCCGGGCTGACTGTGTTGCTCCGGGCACGCCACGCCACCCTGCTGCGGCGGCTCCTCGACGCCCAGACCCAGCGCCCGAAGCTCAACGGCTTCACCCCGGAGCA